>JAFLUU010000004.1:1483-36754 GCA_022508585.1 Prevotellaceae bacterium
GTCTCCAAAACCAGGTGTCGGGAGTTCGAGCCTCTCTTCCCGTGCCAAAACAAATAGAGTATGTTTAAAAATTTTGTAAATTACTGCAAGAATTCCTACGAAGAATTAGCCCATAAGACAACTTGGCCCTCTCGCAAGGACTTAACACGCAGCGCGCTGATCGTACTTACCGCTTCCATTATCATTGCGCTTGTTGTGTTTGCTATGGATAAGGTCTTCCAGTTCGTTATGACCACGGTCTACCCGGGTTAACCCTACTAAACACAAGCGCGCTATGGCTGAAATGAAATGGTATGTGCTTCGTGCAATAACTGGTAAGGAAAGCAAGGTTAAAGAATATATTGATGCTGCAGTAAGCAATGGTGTATTCTCTGGCTATGTTGGTCAAACGCTGGTACCAACGGAGAAAGTTGTTCAGGTACGTAACGGTAAACGCGTTGTCAGCGATCATGTGCTTTATTCAGGTTATGTATATGTTCAAGCTGTCATGATCGGAGAAATTGCTTACGCACTGCGCAACATTCCTAACGTGATTGGCATTCTCGGTGGCATGGATCACATGGCAGAAGTTCGCCAATCGGAAATAGACCGCCTCCTTGGCGCCTCCGAGCAGCAAGAGATAGACCTTGAAAATTCTGTTTCTTTCTTGATCGGCGAGCAGGTTAAAGTTACAGAAGGGCCGTTCAGTACTTTCAATGGAGTTGTCAATGAAGTCAACCTCGAACGTAAAAAACTGACGGTTCTAGTAAAGGTTTTTGGCCGCGAAACTGCCTTAAATCTTGGCTTTGGGCAAGTAGAGAAACTCTAACATCGTATTGTTACGGACGAAGTACGAGAATCTCAGGAATAACTTAAATTAAAAAATAAAACAATGGCTAAAGAAGTTGCTGGAATAATCAAATTACAGATTAAAGGCGGCGCAGCTAATCCTTCACCTCCAGTTGGTCCTGCTCTTGGTTCCAAGGGTTTGAACATCATGGACTTCTGCAAGCAGTTCAATGCACTGACGCAAAATAAGGCTGGTAAGGTTTTGCCTGTTGTCATCTCTTATTATGATGATAAGAGCTTTACATTTGTTATTAAGACTCCTCCTGCAGCAGTGCAGCTCCTTGAAGCAGCGAAGGTTAAAGGCGGTTCTCCCGAACCTAACCGTAAGAAGGTTGCCTCTGTTACTTGGGAACAGGTAAAGGCTATCGCCGAAGACAAAATGCCCGACCTTAACTGCTTTACCCTTGATAGCGCAATGCGCCTAATCGCTGGAACTGCTCGCAGTATGGGTATTACTGTAACTGGGGAATTTCCCGCCAACATCTAAATCTTCAAACAATGAGTAAACTTACAAAAAATCAGAAGTTGACCGCCGGGAAGATTGAAGCAGGAAAGGCCTACACTATCGCAGAGGCATCTGCATTACTTAAGGAGATAACAACCACTAAGTTCGATGCTTCTGTAGACATGGATGTGCGTTTGGGCGTTGATCCACGCAAAGCAAACCAAATGGTTCGCGGTGTGTGTACCTTGCCTAATGGTACCGGTAAGACAGTTCGCGTATTGGTTCTATGTACCCCCGACAAAGAAGCAGAGGCTAAAGAAGCTGGTGCAGACTATGTTGGTCTTGATTAATATATTGACAAGATTAAGGGCGGTTGGACCGATATTGATGTTGTAATTACAATGCCTGCGGTAATGGGCAAGCTCGGTCCTTTGGGACGTGTGCTTGGACCTCGTGGATTGATGCCTAATCCAAAAAGCGGCACTGTTACTATGGATGTTGCCAAGGCTGTTACAGAAGTAAAGTCTGGTAAGATCGACTTTAAGGTAGACAAGAGTGGTATCGTTCACGCATCTATCGGCAAAATATCCTTTGATCCCCAAAAGATTGCCGAGAACGCTAGTGCTTTCATCTCGACTATCAATAAGTTGAAGCCTGCTACAGCCAAAGGCACTTATATGAAGAGCGTTTTCATCTCAACTACTATGAGTAAGGGCATTAAAATTGACCCCAAAAGTATCATAGACTAAATTTCTTGAAATCATGAGAAAAGAAGATAAAAACGTTGTTATTGCCAATCTTGGCGAAATGTTAAAGCAGTACCCCCATTTCTATATTGTAGACACAGAGGGGCTTAACGCAGAGCAAACAACAGCACTTCGTCGTCTCTGTTTCAAGCAGAGCATCAAGATGGTAACAGTTAAGAATTCCCTTTTTCAGAAAGCTCTGGATGCGGCAGAAACTGATTTCTCCCCTCTGTATGACGCACTGAAAGGTACAACTTCGGTTCTGTTCTCTGGAGTAGCCAACGTGCCTGGCAAAATGCTACAGAAGAATCCCAAGTCTGGTATCAAGGCTCTTAAAGCAGCCTATGCCGAGGGAGGATTCTATAGCGCAAACCAATTGGCAGACCTCGCCTCACTCAAGAGCAAGGACGAACTTGTTGCCGATGTTATTGCGCTGTTGCAATCTCCGATTCAGAATGTTCTGTCCGCCCTTCAGTCTGGTGGCAACAACATTCACGGTGTCCTAAAGACTTTGAGCGAGCGTTCCTAATTAGAAACGTTGCTTAGAGCATATTTTTAACCAATTTTAGTATAAACAATAATTTAATTTGAAATAAAATGGCAGATATTAAAGCTATTGCCGAAACTTTAGTCGGCTTAACAGTAAAAGAAGTTAACGAGTTGATTACTGAACTGAAAGAAGTTCACGGAATTGAACCCGCTGCTGCTGCAGTTGCAGTTGCTGGTCCCGTTGCTGGCGGTACTACCGCTGAGGCTGCTGAGGAGAAGACCTCTTTCGATGTTATTCTGAAGAGTGCTGGCGCTGCAAAGTTGCAGGTTGTTAAAGCTGTCAAGGAAGCTTGCGGTCTCGGTCTGAAAGAAGCAAAGGAGATCGTTGATGCTGCTCCCAAGGCTGTCAAGGAAGGCGTTTCTAAGGACGACGCTGAAGCTTTGAAGAAAGCTATCGAAGAAGCTGGCGGCGAGGTAGAGATTAAGTAATCCAAATTTACTTGCAAAAACACAGCGGTTAAGAATCTTCTGGTAGGGGATTCTTAACCTTTTTGTATACTTATGTTAACTACAAGTTCTTTTCTGCATCTTATATAGACAGAGCTAAACCATCAAGAGGAACATTAACAAACGACAATATTCCGTTTATGTCTCAGATTATCAACGACAGAATAAATTTTGCTTCCATCAGAAAGCCAATGCCATATCCTGACTTTCTTGATGTGCAATTAAAGTCTTTTAGGGATTTTTTCCAACTTGATACTCCGCCAGAATTACGCAAGAACGATGGACTTTATAAAGTATTTGCGGAAAATTTCCCAATCACAGATACTCGCAATAACTTCGTATTAGAGTTTCTAGACTATTACATTGATCCTCCACGTTATACCATTGAGGAGTGTTTGATTAATGGATTAACTTATAGCGTTCCCCTTAGAGCAAAATTGAAGTTATATTGCACTGACCCAGATCACGAAGATTTCGACACAAAAATTCAAGATGTATTTCTGGGTCCTATTCCATATATGACTAATAATGGAACCTTTATTATAAATGGTGCTGAGCGTGTTGTTGTTTCCCAGCTACATCGTTCTCCAGGTGTATTCTTTGGTTCTTCGGTTCATTCAAATGGAACACAACTTTACTCTGCGCGTATTATTCCATTCAAAGGTTCGTGGATTGAGTTTGCCACAGACATCAATAATGTGATGTACGCCTACATTGATCGTAAGAAGAAATTACCTGTTACTACTTTACTTCGTGCCATCGGTTTTGAAAGTGACAAAGACATCTTAGATATTTTTGGTCTCGCCGAAGAAATAAAGGTAAATAAAGCTACGTTAAAGAAATATGCTGGTAAAAAACTTGCGTCACGTGTTCTTAAGAGTTGGTCAGAAGATTATGTTGATGAAGAAACTGGCGAAGTTGTCTCTATTGAGCGTAACGAGATACTTGTAGAGCGTGAGACCATCCTTGACGATGAAACGGCTGACAAGATTCTTGAAAGTGGCAGTAAGAAAATTCTTATACATAAAGAAGAAACCACTACCGATTATTCTATTATCTTTAATACTCTTCAGAAAGATACAAGTAATTCCGAAATTGAAGCTATAATTACAGTCTATCGTTCTTTGCGTAATGCTGACCCCGCAGATGATGCCAGCGCACGTGAAGTAATAAATAATTTGTTCTTCTCTGATCGCCGTTATGATTTAGGAGAAGTGGGGCGTTATCGTATAAACAACAAACTCGGACTTACTACAGATATAAACGTGCGTGTGCTGACCAAAGAAGATATTATTGAGATTATTAAATATCTTATCCAACTTATCAACGCAAAAGCACAATTAGACGACATTGATCATCTAAGCAACCGTCGTGTCCGTACTGTTGGCGAACAATTGGCAAACCAATTCTCTATTGGCTTAGCAAGAATGAGCCGTACTATACGCGAGCGTATGAATGTTCGCGATTACGAGGTGTTCTCTCCTACGGATCTCATAAATGCTAAAACTGTTTCGTCTGTAATAAACTCTTTCTTTGGTGCTAATCCTTTGTCGCAGTTTATGGATCAGACCAATCCACTTGCAGAGGTTACACATAAGCGTCGTCTCTCCGCTCTTGGCCCTGGCGGTCTTACGCGCGATAGAGCAGGTTTCGAGGTGCGAGATGTTCACTATACGCATTATGGTCGTCTCTGCCCTATCGAATCTCCAGAAGGCCCTAACATTGGTCTTATCTCTTCTCTTTGTGTATATGCAAAAATTAACGATCTCGGCTTCATTGAAACTCCGTTCCGAAAAGTCAAGAACTCTGTCGTTAATCTTGATAACGATAATATTGTATATCTCTCAGCAGAAGAAGAAAGCCAGAAGATTATAGCTCAAGGTAACGCTCCGCTTAAAGAAGATGGCTCTTTCATTCGTAAAACTGTTAAATGCCGTCAAGATGCCGACTATCCAGTCGTTGCTCCCTCTGATGTTGAGTTAATGGATGTCGCTCCACAGCAGATTGCCTCTATAGCAGCAGCCCTTATCCCATTCCTTGAACATGATGACGCACACCGCGCATTGATGGGTTCTAACATGATGCGTCAGGCAGTACCTCTCATTACCACAGAACAACCCATCGTTGGTACAGGTATCGAGAAGCAGGTATGCGAAGACTCTCGCACAATGATTACTGCCGAGGGAGATGGCGTTATTGACTATGTTGATGCATCAAAGATCATCATTCGTTACGATCGTTCAGAAGACGACGATTTTGTAAGCTTTGATAGTGCAATAAAAGAATATGCGCTGCCTAAATTCCGTCGTACTAATCAGAATATGACTATCGACCTTCGTCCTATCTGCAAGAAAGGCGATAAGGTTAAGGCTGGCGATATTCTTACCGAAGGTTATGCCACTTCAAAAGGCGAGCTCGCGCTGGGTCGCAACCTTCTTGTAGCATATATGCCTTGGAAGGGATATAACTATGAGGATGCCATTGTGCTTAATGAGCGTCTCGTTCGTGAAGATATCCTTACTTCTGTACATGTAGATGAGTATTCACTCGCAGTTCGTGAAACAAAACGCGGACAAGAAGAGTTTACAGCTGATATTCCCAATGTCAGCGAAGAAGCAACCAAAGATCTTGATGAAAACGGCGTAGTTCGCATTGGTGTCCGTGTCGAGCCTGGCGATATTCTTATTGGTAAGATTACTCCTAAGGGTGAAAGCGACCCATCGCCCGAAGAAAAACTATTGCGTGCCATCTTCGGCGACAGAGCAGGCGATGTTAAAGATGCTTCTCTCAAGGCCAATCCTTCGCTCTCTGGCGTAATTATTGATAAACGCATGTTTGCTCGCGCTCAGAAGACGCGCACTTCACGCGCAGACGATAAAAAGAAGTTGCAAGCTATTCAAGAGCTATTTGAGACTGAGGTTGCCGAGCTGAAAAAGATACTTATCTCTAAGTTGCTCGTTCTAACTAAAGACAAGACTTCCATTGGAGTAAAGAATAACCTTGGCGAGATAGCTATTTCCAAGGGCGCCAAGTTTACAGAGGGCTTGCTTAATATGGTTGATTATTCTTCTATACAAATAAGCAAGTGGACCAACGATGCACACGCCAATGATTTAATTGCAAAGCTTATCATCAACTACCTTAAGAAGTACAATCTTAAAGATGCCGAACTCAAGCGTAAGAACTTTGCCGTAACAATAGGGGACGAACTTCCTTCCGGCGTTCTTCAACTTGCAAAAGTCTACGTTGCCAAGAAGCGTAAAATTGGTGTCGGCGACAAAATGGCAGGTCGCCATGGAAACAAGGGTATTGTATCCAAGATTGTTCGTCAAGAAGATATGCCATTCCTTGAAGATGGCACTCCAGTCGACATTGTTCTCAATCCGCTTGGCGTACCCTCTCGTATGAACCTCGGTCAAATTTTTGAAGCCGTTCTTGGCTATGCAGGTCTAAAGCTGGGCGTCAAGTTTGCCACTCCTATCTTTGACGGAGCCTCTTTGGAGGATCTTGAGGAATGGACCAGCAAAGCCGGTCTCCCGCATTTAGGTTCTACACAGTTGTATGATGGCGCAACAGGTGAGAAGTTTGACCAGAAAGCAACAGTGGGCGTTACCTATATGCTTAAACTCGGCCACATGGTAGAAGATAAGATGCACGCCCGTTCTATTGGTCCGTACTCTTTCATTACTCAGCAGCCCCTCGGTGGTAAAGCCCAATTCGGTGGTCAGCGTTTCGGTGAAATGGAGGTTTGGGCAATCGAGGCATTTGGCGCTTCCCATGTGCTTCAGGAAATGCTCACTATCAAGTCCGACGATGTCGTTGGTCGTGCCAAAGCATACGAGGCTATCGTCAAGGGCGACCCCATTCCGACACCGGGTATTCCCGAGTCTCTCAATGTATTGCTCCATGAGTTACGCGGCTTAGGCCTCAGCCTTAAGTTAGACTAAACAATTACCTCTCTTACAGCATAAAAAACATGGCATTCAAGAAAGAAACCAAATCAAAAAGTTCGTTCTCCAAAATAACGATAGGCTTAGCTTCGCCAGAGGAAATCCTCGAGCACTCCAGAGGCGAGGTAACCAAGCCGGAGACCATCAACTATCGCACCTATAAGCCTGAACGCGACGGTTTATTCTGCGAGAAGATATTTGGTCCCATTAAAGACTATGAGTGTAACTGCGGTAAGTACAAACGTATCCGTTACAAGGGAACGGTTTGCGACCGCTGCGGTGTTGAGGTAACAGAAAAGAAAGTGCGTCGCGAGCGCAGCGGCCATATTAATCTGCAGGTACCAGTTGCTCACATTTGGTATTTCCGTACTCTGCCGAGCAAGATGAGTTATCTGCTGGGTATCCCCTCAAAGAAGCTTGAAGCTATCATTTATTACGAGCGTTATGTCGTTATCAACCCCGGGCCTTTTGCTCCAAAGGACGATGATGATCGTCGTACAATAGAAGATGGCGTACTTCGCAAGGCAGATCTACTTTCTGAGGAAGAATATTTGAGTTTTGTTGAGCGCGCTCAAAGTTTCAGCAACCTCACAGAAGAACAAGACGCCGACAAATTTATTGCAAAAATCGGTGCAGAAGCAGTCTACGACCTTCTGGCAAACCTTGATCTTGACAAGATTTCTTTTGAGTTGCGCGACCGTGCTCATACCGATGGTTCTCAGCAGCGTAAGACCGAGGCTCTCAAGCGTCTGCAGGTAGTAGAAGCGTTCCGCTCCAGCCGCGCCATCAACCGTCCCGAATGGATGATAATGAAGGTGCTGCCCGTAACTCCTCCCGATTTGCGTCCGCTCGTACCGCTGGACGGTGGTCGTTTTGCCACTTCCGACCTCAACGATCTCTATCGTCGTGTGCTTATTCGCAACAACCGTCTGCGTCGTCTCATCGAGATTAAAGCTCCCGAGGTTATTCTGCGCAACGAGAAGCGTATGCTTCAAGAAGCAGTCGACAGCCTTTTCGACAACTCCCGCAAGAGCTCATCAGTTAAAAGCGAATCCAATCGTCCGCTCAAGTCGCTCAGCGATTCTCTCAAAGGCAAGCAAGGCCGCTTCCGTCAGAATCTGCTCGGTAAGCGCGTCGACTATTCAGCTCGCTCCGTTATCGTTGTGGGACCTGAGCTCAACATGGGCGAGTGCGGTCTGCCCAAGCTCATGGCTGCCGAGCTCTATAAGCCGTTTATTATCCGCCGTTTGATTGAGCGTGGTGTAGTAAAAACGGTAAAGAGTGCCAAGCGAATTATCGATCGCAAGGATCCTATCATCTGGGATATTCTTGAATTTGTAATGCGCGGCCACCCTGTTCTGCTCAACCGTGCGCCGACCCTCCACCGCCTCGGTATCCAGGCTTTCCAGCCAAAGATGATTGAGGGTAAAGCCATTCAGCTTCACCCATTGGCTTGTACTGCATTCAACGCAGACTTCGACGGCGACCAGATGGCCGTACACCTCCCGCTGAGCAACGAGGCAATCATTGAGGCGCAAACCCTCATGTTGCAGAGCCATAACATTCTCAATCCTGCCAATGGTGCGCCTATTACCGTGCCGTCGCAGGATATGGTGCTCGGTCTCTACTATATTACCAAGCTCCGCCCGGGTGCAAAGGGCGAAGGCCTCACTTTCTACGGTCCCGAAGAAGCTATCATTGCCTACAATGAGAAGCGTCTCGATATTCACGCTCCGGTGAAAGTCATTGTCGATGACCTCAACGAGGCTGGCAACCTTGTGCCCACTATGGTGGAAACATCTGTCGGTCGCATCATCGTCAATGAAATTGTACCCAAGGAGATTGGTTATGTCAACGAGATTATCTCCAAGAAATCTTTGCGCGACATCATTGCTCGCGTAATTAAGTCCGTCGGTATGGACCGCGCCTGCGCATTCCTTGACGGTATTAAGAACCTCGGCTACAAGATGGCCTATGAGGGCGGTCTGTCCTTCAACCTTGACGACATCATTATTCCCAAGGAGAAGGTAGACATCGTGCAGCATGGCCACGATGAGGTAGAGCAGATCACTGCCAACTACTCTATGGGCTTCATTACCGACACCGAGCGTTACAATCAAGTTATCGACACATGGACTCACGTCAACAACAACCTGAAGAAGACCCTCATGAAGCAAATGACCGAGGCCGACCAAGGTTTCAACTCCGTCTTCATGATGCTTGACTCCGGCGCCCGTGGTAGTGCCGATCAGATTGCACAGCTCGCCGGTATGCGTGGTCTTATGGCCAAGCCGCAGAAAGCAGGTGCCGAGACCGCACAGATTATCGAGAACCCTATCCTTTCAAACTTCAAGGAAGGCATGTCAGTGCTCGAGTACTTCATCTCTACCCACGGTGCTCGTAAGGGTCTTGCCGATACCGCTCTTAAGACAGCCGACGCCGGTTATCTTACCCGCCGTCTCGTCGATGTGGCTCACGACGTAGTCATTACCGAGGAGGACTGCGGCACCCTGCGCGGCCTCGAGTGCTCAGCTTTGAAGGACGGCGACGAGATTATCTCCTCCCTCGGCGAGCGAATACTCGGTCGCGTATCCGTTCATGACATCATTCATCCTACTACAGGCGAGCTTATCCTGCCTGCAGGCGAGGAGATTACAGAAAGTGTCGTTGCCAAGATCGAGGACTCCCCCATCGAGACAGTCGAAATCCGTTCCGTCCTCACTTGTGAAAGCCGCCACGGAGTTTGTCAGAAGTGCTATGGCCGCAATCTCGCCACCAGCCGCATGGTTCAGCTCGGCGAGGCAGTGGGTGTCATCGCAGCACAGTCTATCGGTGAGCCCGGTACACAGCTTACCCTGCGTACCTTCCACGCCGGTGGTATCGCGTCCAATGCAGCCGCCAACGCCACTATCAAAGCGCGCCACCGCGCACGCCTTGAGTTCGACGAGCTTCGCACTGTCGAGATCGTCAATCCCGATGGCACTCCGGGCGAGATAGTCGTAGGCCGTCTGGCAGAAGTTAGGCAAGTCGACGAGAATACCGGTATTGTTCTCTCCACTCAGAATGTGCCCTACGGCTCGCAGCTCTTCGTTCGCGACGGAGATGTCGTGGAGTCCGGCACACTCATCGCACAGTGGGATCCGTTCAATGCCGTCATCGTTACCGAAACTGCAGGTAAGGCCAAATTTGAGAACGTCAAGGAAGGTATCACCTACCGCGTAGAAGAAGATGAGGCCACCGGTCTTCGCGAGATCATCATCATCGAGAGCAAGGAGCGCGCCCTCGTGCCCACCTGCCACATCATTGATGAGAACGGCGAGATCATGCGCACCTACAACCTGCCTATCGGCGGCCACGTAGTTGTCAGCGATGGTGCAGCCGTCAAGACAGGTGAGATACTCGTCAAGATTCCACGTGCCGTAGGCAAGGCCGGCGATATTACCGGTGGTCTGCCGCGCGTTACCGAGCTCTTTGAAGCTCGTAACCCGAGCAACCCCGCCATTGTCAGCGAAATCGACGGCGAGATCAACATGGGCAACGTTAAACGTGGCAACCGCGAGATTATCGTAACCTCCAAGATCGGCGATGTCCGCAAATACCTCGTGCCGCTCAACCGCCAGATACTCGTGCAGGAGAACGACTTCGTCCGTGCCGGCACGCCGCTCTCCGATGGTTCTATCACTCCGGCAGACATTCTCGCTATTAAAGGCCCTACCGCCGTGCAGGAATATATCGTAAACGAAATTCAAGACGTTTATCGCCTCCAGGGTGTGAAAATCAACGACAAGCACTTCGAAGTAATTGTCCGCCAGATGATGCGCAAGGTGCGTATCGTCGATGCCGGCGACACCAACTTCCTTGAGGACGACCTTGTCGACAAGATCGACTTCTTTGAGGAGAACGACCGCATCTGGGGCAAGAAAGTCGTTGTCGACGCAGGCGATAGCGATAACATGACCAAAGGTATGATTGTTACCGCTCGCAAGCTGCGCGACGAGAACTCCTATCTCAAGCGCCGCGACCTCAAGCTCGTCGAAGTGCGCGATGCTCTCCCCGCCACCTCCAATCAGGTGCTGCAGGGCATCACCCGTGCCGCCCTTCAGACCTCCAGCTTCATGTCTGCCGCATCGTTCCAGGAGACCACCAAGGTTCTCAACGAGGCAGCCATTCGCGGTCGCGTCGACACCCTGCAGGGCATGAAGGAGAACGTTATCTGCGGCAAGCTCATTCCTGCCGGTACCGGTCTGCCCTTGTTCCGCGACATCATTGTGGGCAGCAAAGACGAGTACCAAGAAACTCTTGAGCCCTCCTATGGCGAGTTAGACTATTGATTACGTTAACATAACCCTTTAACACGCAGGGGCAAGTGAGAGCAATTCTCACTTGCCCCTGTTTCATATATCCTATCTCCCACCCCATGTACCCTAACCGCAAACTCACGACACCTTACGCTACTCAACCATCCTCCAATCACTATTTCGGCACATAATAACCTCACAAAAAGCCGCCCCAATTGTAAACAAACGTTAAATCCACCCCCCCCCTATTAACATTTTTCTTTACATAAACAAGCGTTTTTATAATTATATTTTCTATATTTGCAGCAGAAGGGTCAAACAACCTCATATTTACATTGCCCTATCGGCTCACCCTATCAGCATACACAATAACGCTAAATAATTTTTACGATGAAAAGTTCATTACTCCCAATCCTCCTCTGCCTCGCAGCTTTTTGTGCCTCATGCAGTAAGCAGATGACAGAAGAAGAAATGCTCAACTTTCGGTCTGACATCTCCACAGCTTATGATTTTAATCCCCCACCTATAGAACAACGCCAATACGATTTACCTCCCGGCGTAAAGGGCCGGCATGTCAACCCTTATACATACTCTTTCGTTCTCGATAGCGACCTCAAGCAGTTCTACCAGGCAGGCATTGACCTCAGAATGAAGGTCTTGGACAACTTCTATTCGCAGATAAGCGGCGCGAATTTCAATAACTCCGACTTCAGCAATCAATACCGCCCCCTCCTCGCGCCAAATGTGCGCGCCGAGATACGAAAATACGCCAAAACAAACCATGATGGCGACGACCTATACATGTGGCAGCCCTTCACGCCCCTGCCAATCGTTAGCAAGATATACGTGCGCTACCAAATCACCTACGAGGGCGATGATTGGTTTAGCATTACCCCTATGGGCGACGACACAGGCGTCCGCCTCCGCGTGGTGCTCGCCGGCAAAAACATGATGCCGGTAATAACAGAGTTGAAAAACCCCGCTTTCGATGTCAATATCGCCATTACCGACAGCAAAGGCGTCGGCAAAGGTTACACCCTCAAGCAAGAGTGGGAGTATGGCGTGTTCAACAACAAAGGCTACAACAACACCTACTGGAACTACGTTGCCAACATAGTGTATAACACCTGCAACGGACACAAAGCCGACAAAGGATTCATTACCGAAGCCGAACTTCTTGCTTTTGCCGACCGCATAGAGCGCAAGCGCGCACAATTCCTGCAAGATTTCTGTGCCGACCTCACCGCACCCAACTACACCGCGCCAACATTCGTGCAAAAGTACTCCGGCAACCTCACAACCGCTATCTCAAGCGCACTAATCGAGACAAACAAGCCTACCGCCGCAAACGAAACCCTGCCCTCCGGACTGCAAGTAGTGCTCTACGGCAAAGAACTGCGTCCCCTCGTCGTAGGACTTAGCGACGAAACCCTCGGCATAGACATACACAAAAACTTCGATGTCCATCGCAACAACCTGTGGTATGGCATAAGCATCAATAAAGACAAATAAACTACGATTATGAAACGCCTCTCCCTCCCTCAACTGCTGCCATTTCTATGTGCGTGCGCAGTGTTATCACTGGCCTCGTGCTCAAAGTCCCTCACAGACTTGGGATATGACACGCAAGAAAGGAATAGTACAATGATGGGAGTTCATAACTTTGCATTTGATAGCCCAAGTTCCAGAATTGTAACCCTCTCCCGAAATTACAACTACAACGTCTACTCCTTCATCTCCGACGAAGATGTGAGAAATCTCCTTGCAGCACACATCTACCTCCGCGAGAGCATCTTGCATGATTTCTATGCACGCATGAACACCAAGGACTTCTCGCAGGTTGCTTTCAACAACGAGTTCAATTCACTCTGCGCGCCGGATATTCTCGCCGTTGCTACTAACTACGCCAAGCAAAATCCAGACAACGCTCTGGGCGGTTGGCAAATCTTCAAACCGATGCCCGGCCTCAACGCTATAAAAGCGGAAAACGATATTACCTACGAGGGCAACGACTGGTTTAGCATCACACCAAAAGGCGATGATACGAAAGTTCGCTTAAAAGTAGTGATGACCCCTTACAAGATGCGCCCTGTCATTGTTGCGGTAGACAATCCTGCCTTCGGCATCAGTGCAACCAAACAGGCAGAGTCAAAGTTAGCCAAAGGCTACAAAAACATGAAGAAATTCATTTATAGCCCTGCTTATACATTCCCGAGAAGTAAATCCTACTTCGCTACACTCTCCCAAAAAATATCTCGCATCAGCGACGCAGCCCAACGGGGCGTAGTAACGGAAGGCGATTTCAGCCTCTTCCTTAATCAGACCATCAAAGAGCGAGAGCAAATGCTGACAGCGTTCCTCAACGAGCTCAGCGTAAAGGACATCAACAAGCACCGGCTCTCACGCAAGTATGACAATTGGCTTCACGCCGATGTAAACAAAGCTATCATCTCTGCCCAAGAAAACAAAAGCGACAAATGGAACGCCTTTAATACCGGCAGCAACACACCCAACATCGTCTACGAGGGCAACAATTGGTTCCGACTCTCATCAGACAGCGACAAGGCAAAAGACATTCAAGTCCAGATGATACTAAACAAAGACGGACGGACACCAATCATCACCGGTCTTGTCAATCCCGACGCAGGCATCGCCTTAGGCACCGACTTTAGCCTAAACATTTACTTATCTCGCGCCAGTCGTTAAATATCTTTCGATAACTAACAGCGACCTCACAGTACCAAAGTCCACTTTCACCAACACGCAATCATTATGAAACATTCTTTCCTCCCAACCCTCCTCTGCCTCGCAGCCCTCTTGTCTTCTTGCCACAGCAACACAGAGGATATTGTCAGTCATAAACACGAAGCGGTCTACGCCTACGAAGGAATGTACACACAGACACAGTTTCTCCCTCACAAAGAGGATATTCCTTCAGTTCAGACAATAAACTCTAACACTCTTCCCGCGTCGAAAACCGGCGATGAAGTCTACACCTTTGTCTTGAGCAACGACATAAAGCAGTTTTATCAGGCAAGCATTGTCCTCAGAATGAAAGTATTGAACAACTTTTATTCAGACATAGCCGCAGGCAACTTTTATAACCCCGACTTTGCTCGGCAGTATCAGCCGCTTCTCTCGCCGTACATCAGAAAAGCCGTGCGCCAATACGCCAAAGCTGCCAATCCCCGCAACGACATCTACGCTTGGCAGCCTTTCACGCCCCTGCCCATCGCCAGCAAGATATACACACGCTACGAAATAACCTACGACGGCGATGACTGGTTTAGCATCAAACCTATCGGCGACGACACGAGTGTCAGACTTAAAGTTGTGCTTGCAGGCAAGGAGATGCACCCCGTCATTGCAGAGATAAGCAATCCCGCTTTCGACATCAATACAGGTCTTGGCACAAGCAATAACCTCGGCTCGGGCTACACTTTCAATCAAGACTGGGAGTTCGGCATTTTCAATAATTGTAAGGGTAACCGCAATTATTGGAACTATATAGCCGGCATCATCTATCGCCACCGCGCGGCAGGCAAGAGTGGTAACAGCTTTATCTCCGAGGCCGAACTCTTGGCTTTTGCCGACCGCATAGAGCAGAAGCGTGAGCAATTCCTGCAGGACTTCTGTGCCGACCTTACCTCAACAGCCTACACAGCGCAAACCTTCTCTCAGAAGTATGACCGAAACATCACCCGCGATGTCGCCAAGTCTTGCAGCGAGTCCTCTCAGCCCTTGTCCCTCCTCCAGATGTTTGCGCCCAAAGACCGGAAGCACTACACCATCACCCATATCGACCGCGATTGGTACGGCATCTCCAGCGCCGACTCGTTAAACCCCGACCTCAAGGTGCAGGTAGTCTTCTACGAGCGAGAGATGCGCCCCCTCATCGTAGGTCTCTGCAACGATGCTCTCGGCATTGACAGCCAATCGGACTTCGGTCTACGCCGTGACGCCTATGTAAGCGGCATACAAATAAACAAGCAGTAACCCTCTGCCGTCGACCCGCCCCAAAACAAATACCTTTGCCTTATGAAGGATCATCATTTCCCTACAAGCGCATTCCTTTTGTTCGTTGCAGTAATGCTGTTCGCCTCTTGCTCGCGGTCATTGACCGACTTGGGGTATTCAACAAGGTATATCATATATGATAAGTGGGACAGGCGTACTCAACCTATCACCAATCCGGAGGAATACCTCTTGCTGTCAAGAACAGGCACCTACAAAACAAATCAGATAATCTGCGATGAAGGTGTGAGAAATTTCCTCGCGGCACAAATATACTTCCGCCAGAACATCTTGAAGGATTTCTATGCGCAAATGAATGCCGCCGACTTCTCGTCCGACGCATTCGCCAAAGAGTATAGCTCCCTCTGCGCACCCGATATTCTTAACGCTGCAACGAACTACGCCAAAGCCAATCCCGACAACGCTTTGGGCGGCTGGCAGGTCTTCAAACCTATGCCCGGACTCGACACAAAGAAAGCCAAATACGACATCGCCTATGAGGGCGACGACTGGTTTAGCATCACTCCCGACGGCGACGATGTGGGAGTAAGGCTTCGCATCGTTTTGACGGCCGACAAACTGCGTCCTGTCATTGTAGCGGTAGAAAATCCCGCCTTTGATGTGAGTGCTGCCATAGAAGCCGGCTCCAATGTAGGCAAGGGCTACAAGAATGTAGACAACTACTCACTCGGCGTCGTCAGGTTGCCTCTAAGAAATCAATCTTACTTCGATTGGCTCGCTAAAAAACTGTCGCACATCAGCGGTGTCGCAGAGCGAGGCGTTGTAACGGAAGCCGACATCACTGATTTCTACAACGATATGGTTGAAGACAGAGCGATGCAGCTCACCGCGTTTATTAGCGCGCTCGGCGCCACAGACTTCAACAATCGCCAGCTCTCGCACAAGTATGGCAATTGGCTGAATATAGATGTGAACCGAGCAATCACCGCCAATGCCGGCAAAAGCGGCAAGTGGAACGCCTTCAACACCGGCGGCGAAAAGACAAACATCGCCTACGAGGGCAACAACTGGTTCCGCCTCTCGTCTGATGCTGACAGCACAAAAGAGATTATGGTGCAAATGGTGCTCTGCGGCAACAAGCAGTTACCTATCATCACCGGTCTCAACAGTCCTACCGACGGCATAGCATTAGGCACCGACTTTAGCCTAACTCGCGCCAGTCGTTAAATATCTGTCGATAACTAATAGCGACGAAACCCTCGGCATAGACATACACAAAACTTTCGATGTACATCGCAACAACATATGGTATGGCCTGCGACTAAACAAATAGTAACAAACACCCACTACACAAACTACAATAGCTATGAAAAAAACATTTCTCCCAATCCTCCTCTGCCTCGCAGCCTTATGTTCTTCCTGCAACAAGCAGATGACAGACAATGATATGCCTTATGTGGAAAAAGACGGTCGCACATTCTATGGCCGTTCCTATTTAGTCGAGGACTTAAATCCTCCACCCATTACCCAACGCCAGAACTTTAAGCCCCAAAGCTTCTACACCGCAGGCTATAACAGCAACACCGATTATTCCTTCGTTCTCGATAGCGACCTCAAGCAGTTCTACCAGGCAGGCATTGACCTCAGAATGAAGGTCTTGGACAACTTCTATTCGCAGATAAGCGGCGCGAATTTCAATAACTCCGACTTCAGCAATCAATACCGCCCCCTCCTCGCGCCAAATGTGCGCGCCGAGATACGAAAATACGCCAAAACAAACCATGATGGCGACGACCTATACATGTGGCAGCCCTTCACGCCCCTGCCAATCGTTAGCAAGATATACGTGCGCTACCAAATCACCTACGAGGGCGATGATTGGTTTAGCATTACCCCTATGGGCGACGACACAGGCGTCCGCCTCCGCGTGGTGCTCGCCGGCAAAAACATGATGCCGGTAATAACAGAGTTGAAAAACCCCGCTTTCGATGTCAATATCGCCATTACCGACAGCAAAGGCGTCGGCAAAGGTTACACCCTCAAGCAAGAGTGGGAGTATGGCGTGTTCAACAACAAAGGCTACAACAACACCTACTGGAACTACGTTGCCAACATAGTGTATAACACCTGCAACGGACACAAAGCCGACAAAGGATTCATTACCGAAGCCGAACTTCTTGCTTTTGCCGACCGCATAGAGCGCAAGCGCGCACAATTCCTGCAAGATTTCTGTGCCGACCTCACCGCACCCAACTACACCGCGCCAACATTCGTGCAAAAGTACTCCGGCAACCTCACAACCGCTATCTCAAGCGCACTAATCGAGACAAACAAGCCTACCGCCGCAAACGAAACCCTGCCCTCCGGACTGCAAGTAGTGCTCTACGGCAAAGAACTGCGTCCCCTCGTCGTAGGACTTAGCGACGAAACCCTCGGCATAGACATACACAAAAACTTCGATGTCCATCGCAACAACCTGTGGTATGGCATAAGCATCAATAAAGACAAATAAACTACGATTATGAAACGCCTATCTTTCTCTCAACTGCTGCCATTTCTATGTGCGTGCGCAGTGTTATCGCTGGCCTCGTGCTCAAAGTCCCTCACAGACTTGGGCTACGAGTCCCAATTCACCTCAAGCAGTCGTGATATATGGCAACCAAACACATCATACGGCACGATGAGCTGGAGTCCTGTGCCGAGTGGCGGTTTCTTTGCAGGCGGATCTTATACTACCCACTACAAATTTGACAGCCATAAGCTCATCAATGACGCCAATGTCAACAATCTGTTTAAGGCGTATGTCAACATCAAGACACAAGTGCTGCAAAACTTCTATGCAGACATGAACACTCAGACATTTGCCAATACAGCCTTCAGCAAAGAGTATGTCCCTCTTTGCTCTCCCGACATACTGAGTGCAACAGACCGATTTGCCCTTGGCAACACCGGCAGCGCCATAGGCGGCTGGCAAATCTTTAAGCCCACACCCGGCCTCGACGAACCAAATGCAAAGTACACCATTGCATACGAGGGCGACGACTGGTTCAGCGTCAAGTCCGCAGACAATAACGTTGGCGTGAGGCTGCGCATTGTGCTGACGCCCGACAAACTGCGCCCCATCATCGTGGCGGTAGACAATCCCGCCTTTGGCATCAGCGTCAATCAGGCAGCCAACACCGACTTAGGCAAAGGCTACCCCTATACAAAGAATTTTATACTCGGGCTTACCATTACAGGAGCAAACATCTTCTCGTGGCTAAACAAGACCTTCGTACGCGAGAGCGGCGCAAAGCAGGGAGAAGCTATCACGCAGGCGCACTTCGAGCACTTCTTCCAAACAAATATCGCCCAAAGAGAGCAACTATTGTCTAATTTCTACAGCGAACTCCGCTCCCCGAAGTTTACCAAGCACAAGTTCTCAAACAGATACACCACTTGGCTCAACTACGACATAGACCAAACCGCATACACCTCTAAAGGCAAAAAACATAATAAGCATTTAGGCAAATGGAATGCCTTTACTGCCGATAGCTACACGCAACAAATCATCTACGAAGGCGACGACTGGTTTCGCCTCGCTGTAGAGCAACCCGACACAAGCCTCAACACCTCATCTTTGCAAGACATACATGTGCGCATAGTAACGTTTGGCCGCGACAAACGCCCCATTATCGTAGGGCTATTCAATCCGCAGAAAAACATAAGCGCAGGTGCAGACATTGCTAAGTACATTATGCCCTCCTATTTCAGTATCTGGCGAAAGCAACCACCTACACCGAGCATCAACACCGCTCACAGACAAAGCAATTACACCTCTCACCGCAGCAATTATACTTCTGCCAATAACTAACAGCGAGCCGACAGGAACAAAAACAAACCACATAAATCATTATAACTATGAGACTTACACAATTTACTACCCCCCCCTATTATTGCTCATATTAGCAATTTTAATCCTCGTATCCTCATGCTCTAAGTCCCTCACAGACTTAGGATATGACACGCAGGCAAAACCGGACAGAGACTATACTCTGCTTGAGACCTATCAAGCACCGTTACCTGAAACACCTTTTTATCGCCCGACTAATCAAAACTACGACGTATACTCCTACATAGCAGATGAAGACATACAAAACATTTTCAATGCCTATGTCTCCCTGCGGCTCAAGGTCTTACACAAGTTCTATTCAGAGATAAGCACAGACTATTTCTACCCAAAGACCTTCGACAAGGAGTATGCCACCCTTTGTTCGCCGGCCGTTGTCAAAGCCGCCGCCAACTATGCCGCCAGCAACCCCAACAGCGCCATAGGCGGCTGGCAGATACTCAAGCCTACTCTCGGTCTTGACGCGCCGAATGCAGAATACACCATAGCCTATGAGGGCAACGACCTCTTTAGCGTCAAGCCCGCAGGCGACAGTGTCGGCGTAACACTGCGCATAGAGCTCACTCCCGACAAGATGCGCCCCGTCATCGTAGGAGTAGTCAATCCGGCATTCGACATTAACGTCTGCCAGTCATTATTTGCCAACGTAGGCAAAGGGTATAAGTATCCACTGCCCTTTAGCTACAACGCCACCAAATCATACGCCCGCAGCGAGGACTACAGCCGCGACTTGGCAAAAGCCATACACAAGACAGTTAGTTCCAAAAGCCTTCACTCTATCACAGAAGCCAGTTTTCACTTCTTTCTTGCAGGAATTAACACAGCCAGATGGCAACTGCTTAATAGCCTCGTCGAAGAATTGCATAACAAAGATTTCAACAAGCAGCAGTTTACGCGCGAGCACTCCACACTGCTGCACACCAATGTAGCCAAAGCCATAGACACGGCGAGCAACATCGACAAGGCAGACAGCCTCGGCCAATGGGAAGCCTTTTATGTTGGCGGCACATTCCATGATATCGCCTACAAAGGGAACAACTGGTACCGCATAACGTCGATGGATAACAATCGCAAGACTATATACGTGCAAATGGTGGTCAGCAAGGACAAAGACCGCACTCCTATCATTACAGGCTTGAGCAATAACGACATGGCTATCAACGTAGGTGCAGACTTTAATACCCGTCGCCTTCCCACCAACAGCTGGAGGTGGAAATAACAATAACACTTGCCGACCAATAGCGCACCAAGCACTATAGCCTTATTAACAACGGCGCAGCCGTCGCGAGCCGCATTGGTAAACGTCGCGCGAAGCGCGGTGTACCAACAAGAATGCGGCGAGAGCGTAAGCGACAACTCCGCTCCACAGCGCGTCAGTGCGCTATGGAGCGGAGTTGTTCGTCGTAGCGCCGGCAGCAGATGTCGTGCGCGCACTATCTATAGTCGTGCAAACAGAGAGAATAAGCCTCCGCATCGCAAGAAAAGGCCTCGGCACACGATTTTTGAGCCTCCGCGCCAGATTTTTGCTCGTGATAGTTTAATAATTCATATAAGAATTTTCAAAAAATCATATAAGAATTTCCGGAAATTTATATAAGAATTTTTGAAAATTCTTATATGATTTTTTAAGGTTTCACGACATTTCTACGAATTTCGAGGCTCAAAAATCGCGCGCGGAGGCCTTTTGTAGGTGTACGCACGCGCAAAAAATTGAAACGCACGACGAGAAAGTGGGGAATAGTGTTGTTTTGGGATTGTTCGGCAGCATCTTGCTACTCGCCCAGGAACTTTCTGACGGCGGCGAGCTCACTGTCGGAGAACTTCTGCGAGCGCATATACTGCTGGTAGCCCTGTCGGGAACCGATAGTGCCGAACTCGCGCTGCAGGGCGGCGAAGGTGGGCATCATGATATGGCCTTCCTCCACTGCGCATCGCACGACGAGGGCTACGCGACGCCCTTTGTGGCCGTCGATGAGGCTGTGCATCTTGGCCAACAGCGTTTGAGGATCGGCGTGCAGGATATGCAGTCCTGTGGCAGCGGTCTCTGCCGATGGCGCAGGGGCAACGGATACTGCCGACTCGCGGTGGGGCTCGGCGGCGAGGGCAGAGGGTGCGCCGAGGCGGTAGAGGCGCATGGGGCGACGCGGACGGAAGCTGTGGAGGGCGGCACGCAGCACACCCTGCACCTTGAGGCGCGCAGCCGGCTCGGCAATGGTGATGGTCTGATACTCCGGATTGGTGGGCACGAGACGCACGCTATGGGTGGCGTCGTCGCGATAGTATTGCTTGACGACAACCTCTTCGCCGTCGAGCAGAGCGACCACGATGTCGCCGTTGTGCGGAGTGGCTGCAGCGTCGAAGACGAGCATATCGCCGCTCTTGATGTCGGGCATCATGGAGTCGCCGCCGGCTTCGAGCAGAAAGGTGGTGTCGGGGTCGAGACCGAGGAAGTCGGTGAAGTTAAACCGCTCCTCGGGGAGGTCTAACAGTCCGTTGGGGCGACCGCAGGAGGCGCGGTAGTCGTACATCAGCAGGCCGGGCTGCCGGTCGCTCAGCTTGTAGTAGATAGCTTGTGCTGTTTTCATGGTTCTAAATAGATTTAAGGTTTTTATTTTATTGTATTATGGTGTACATTCCTCAAGGAACAATGCGGACTTGCTGCATAAACAGTCGTTACGACCGCGGACTTGGCGCACATTCCGCCGAACTTGGCACATAAAGCCATCCTTAGGATGGTGCAAAGGTAGGAGTTTTGTGCGGCATACCAAAGGGGAGGCGAGCGTTTTTCTGCGTGAGATGATTGCTAACGATTGCGTCTGCTTGCAGGCAAAAGATAGCAACGCCGAATAGTTGGAAACACCCCTCCCGAAGCAGTACTTTTGCACTGCGAACGGAGAGCGAGACCGACGAACGGCGGCTTGCCGGCGAGGCTCGGCAGAAGCTACCTGCGTAACGACATAACCTTATTTATAATACCAAAAAACTATGAAACATTTACTCTCTCTTAACTTCACCTTGGCTGAGCTGACGCGCTCCGCCATTGCCTGCAGGGCGGGGCTGGACAATCTGCCGTCGCTCAAGGATCAAGACAACCTGCTGGCACTGTGCCACGACATACTGCAACCGCTGCGCGAGAGCTGGGGCGAGCCGATCATAGTGAGCTCGGGCTACCGCTGCCGCGAGCTCAACGAGATGGTGGGCGGCGTGAAATACAGCGACCACATCTATGGTAATGCTGCCGATATCCGCACGTTGAGCAACCGCCGCATAGACAACCGCTGCCTCTTCGATCTGGCCGTGAGGCTGATGGGCGAGGGCAAGCTGAAGAACGTGAAGCAGATTATCGACGAGCATGACTACAGCTGGCTGCATATCTCACGACAGGACGGCAGGTCGACGAAACGCAACCAAGTACTCCACCAGTCGTAACGACCGGTCTTATGCGGCAAGTCCGCACCGCTAAGCAATGTTTTATGCGGCATGTCCGCACCGCCGAGAGGTGTTTTGTGCGACAAATCGGTAATCGGCAGCAGGCGCAGGGCTATGGCTGACCGCGGAGCCACAATCCTCGGCGCAGGCTGCACATTGCATACAACAACAACTTTTATTATTAACATCTAAAAAACTTTAGAAATTATGGGACTTTTAAGAACCGGTATCGTGAAGCGCTCTGTGTTTAAGGACGGCAAGAAGCTGTTCCCCACCGTGCTGCTCTACTCCAACATCACCGACCGCGAGCTTATCAACTACATGCTCCAGAACTCGCAGGTGGGCCGCACTACCGCTGTGGCCGCCGTGGAAGCCTTCAAGGCTGCGTTTACCACCTTTCTGCTCAACGGCCACACTATGGTGGTGCCGGCGGTGGGCACCTTCAGCCTCTCGGCTAAATGCAAGGCGGTGGATAGTCTCAAAGATGTGGGCAGAAGTATTCAGCGCCTCAGGATACGCTACACACCGGAGAGCATTATCAAAGTGGCTGCCAAGAGTTCGCAATTTCGCGGCTTGCTGGAGGGGTAGCGAGTGGCTGCAGAGCCAAGGCTACATCGGCTTATCAACAATCTTTACTAATCTTAAATCTAATTAACACCATGGCATTGATCGACAACACCAAGACTAACTACGGAAAATTGGGATATTACCCCGTGAAGCTCGAAGATGAGAACACCGGCGTAGTGAAATACTACGCGCGCCTCGCCCCTTACTCCAAGAAGGAGAAGGAGGATATTAACGCCTGGGCGGCTCAGTTTAAGAAGGTGAGCGAAGCGAGCATGAAGGTGGCCTTTGAGGCTCTGGCCGAGGCTATCCAGTACTTCACTCTCAACGGCCACTCCGTGAGCCTCGAGGGTCTGGGCTCCTTTGGCCTCAGCTGCAAGAGCGGCGTGTGGGACGAGAAGAACCAGAAGTGGAAATCGGCAGGCAAGACCTCCGCGAGCGATGTGAACAGCACTGACATAAGGAGCGTGCATGTGCGTTTCCGCACCGGCACCTTGCTGCGTGAGAAGATGAAGTCCTGCCGCTTGTTTGACGTGACCAAATCGCCTTTCGGCCAGCAGTTTCTCGGCATGGCCAACGTCTAACCGCCAAAAACAAGCAGCCTTATGTGCAACGACAAGAACAATAACAAGACGATGACCATCATCAACGCCATACTGACGGCTATCAGCACTATCATCGGTGCGCTGTTTATGCACTCGTGCCTATCGTTGGTATAGGCACGACAGGCAAAACCGGAGGCACGGACGGCATTAGCCATGCGCTCCGCGACAATTGCCGCCCGGCGGTCTGCACTTGACGAAATCCCCTGCCCCGAACACTCGGGACGGGGGATTTTTTATAATAATTGCACTTTTTCAGGTATTATTTTTCATAATGTTATTTAATAAGCCTATCTTTGTACATGGTTTGTATAGGTTTGCTGAAAACTCTGTGCCGACAACCGCTATAATTTACTCCCTTAATCACACGTCATGAAAAAGTTATTCTACTCCCTGCTGTTTATATTTATCTGCGCCGGCCTGCAAGCGCAGGAGGCCGACCTAAGGAAGATGTCGTCGATGATTGCTCAGAAACTGCACACGGCATATAAGGCCAACGCCCTGCACAAAACGGACAAAAGGCGCAGCGAGGCTATCTTCGCATTAGTGAAGCTGCAAAAGGGCGACAACGATGATGCGCTGCTGAGCCGAGGGTGCAAGATTGTAGACAGGATAGGCGACATCTGCTTCACTATGCTGCCGGTCAACAGCATTGCGGAACTGTCTGCCGACAGCCGTGTGATAAGGATGGAGGCTAATCCACCCATGAGTGTGCTCTTAGACAGCGTGCAGAAGAGCCATAACCTGATACCTGCATACGAAGGCAAAGATCTGCCACAGGCATACACGGGCAGCGGAGTGGTGGTAGGAGTGGCAGACGTGGGGTTTGATTTCACCAACCCGATGTTTCTCGACAAGGAGGGCAAGAGCAGAATCAAGTCTGCGTGGGATATATACACCGGCAAGGGTGAAGGATTTCAAGGGATAGGCTCGCTATACACCACCCACGAGGAACTGATGAGGGCGCGCGGCACTTGCGACACTACGCAATATCATGGCACACACGTAATGGGCATTGCTGCAGGCAGTGCGGTGAAAGGGGGCAAATACAGGGGCATAGCGTATGAGGCCGACATCGTAACAAGTCTGGCCATGCTGTCGGGCTATACGGAAGATAACCTGAAAAGTCTGATAGAAGACATTAACCGGACATTAGAAGATGGGAATGCCGACCCTTACTGGTCTCTCTATTTCGAAGATGACCTGTCGCTATCGGGAACAATGGATATTTTGGCTATCAAGCACATCTTTACTTATGCCGCCGAGCACAATCAGCCGTGCGTGGTGAACTGTAGCTGGGGCTCGCAGATGAGATTGGTCAGCGACTACACATTAGCGAACGAGATATTCACGGAACTGACCGGCCCGGGGCGCATCATTGTCTGCGCGGCAGGGAATAGCTCCGACACCGACATATATAGGGTGAAACTGAATGGGGAAATCTTAGAGACTCCACTATGGTTTAAGTCGTCGATGACGCCTGCCATAACGCTACGCTCGTCAAAAGCGTTCAGCATCACGATGCACCCTGACATAGACGGCTTCGGCACTATAGCGTTGTCGTCGGCAGACATTCCGTTGGCGACTGAAGACAGCGTGTTTGAGCAATATATCTACAAGGGAGACGAGACTAATCGCTTCGGCGTAATGAATGCGGCAAAATATATCATGGAGGAGGGAGACACGGCCTACGCTATGACTCTGCAGCTGCCCGACACGAAACTGAACACGTACAATTCGCCCTCGCTCAACCTCAAAATAGAGGGAGAAGGCGCGGTGGAGATCATGGGGCAGTATGATTGCGCCGGATTTACCAGATTTTCGCTCAATCCGAAGAATTGTCCTTACACCGTGTCGACACCTGCTGCATACGACGACGCGATAGCCGTGGGATTTACAAGCAATCGTAATGAGTTGCCCAACATTTATAAAGACACGATAAAGGCTTCGTACAACCTGAACGAGGAAGGAAAGATTGTGTCGTGGTCCGGAACGGGGCCGACGCTTAGCGGAAATATCAAGCCGGACATCAGTGCCGCAGGATACAATATTGTGTCGGCGTACAGCAGCTTATTGCGCAAGGGGTACTACTTTGCAGAAGAAGATGTCTACAAACCTTACATTATCGACTCGCTCAGCTATGACGGCAAGCCGTATTACATGTATGTGATGAGCGGTACGTCAATGTCTGCGCCTGTGGTTACCGGCATCATCGCCTTATGGCTACAGGCTGACCCGACTCTTACGCCTAAGCAAATCAAAGAACTCTTTGCCAAGACTGCCACGCACCCCGAAGAGGACGAGACATACCCCAACAACCGCTATGGTTACGGAGTGATAGATGCGTACAAGGGATTGTGCGAAATTCTAAATCTGAACACAAATATACCGGACTTTTCCGACCGGCAACCACAGAGGCTGAAAATCTCTGTTGACAATAAGAAGCTCATGCTGAACACCAATACGGAGGTTACGGTAAGTATTTACAGTCTTAACGGACATCTGCAAAGAAGAACGACAACGGACAATGGCGTTGTAGACCTGTCGGATCTGCAACCTGCAGTGTATGCAGTACAGATAAACTCCGACGATCCGTCTGCGACAGGCTCCACACTGATTAGGCTGCAATAACGTCTGGGTTAGGTGTGGTCGGGTTAGGTTATTCGTGCATCAACATAAAGAAAATAATCCAAAACTGGACTTAGAGATAAATCTATCCTTAGGATAGTTTGGCTTTTCGCTCGCCTTGCACTAACTTTGTACTGCAAAACAAAAACACAATAGAATATGGCTGCAAAAATAGACACCCTTGACTTAAAAATCCTCGATATTATAACCAAGGACGCCAGAGCTTCGCTGAGCGACGTGGCGGAAGTGTGCGGCGTGTCGCGCGCGGTGGTGCATCAGCGCGTGGGTAAGATGGTGGAGAAGGGCGTTATACTCGGCTCCGGCTACAAAGTGAACCCGAAGAGCGTCGGTTACTCCACCTGTACCTATGTAGGCATCAATCTCGAGAGGGGTAGTATGTACAACGACGTGGTTGAGAGTCTCCGCCGCATTCCGGAAATAGTGGAGGGGCACTTTACCACCGGCAACTACACTATTCTGGTCAAGCTGTACGCTAATGACAACGAGCATCTGATGGATTTGCTCAACAACAAGATTCAACAGATACCGGGGGTAATCTCTACGGAGACGCTCATCTCCTTAGAGCAAAGCATCGACCGCCAACTGCCCATCTTGTAGAGCAATGAATTGGTTAGGGCTTGCCGTAGGAATAGGCGCATTCTTGATTATAGGTCTGTTTCACCCCATTGTGATAAAGACGGAGTATCATACGGGCACTCGCCTGTGGTGGATATTCCTATTAGTGGGGATTGCGACCGCCGCCGGCTCTGTTATGGTGGAGAACGCGCTGCTGTCGTGCCTGCTCGGCGTGTTTGCGTTCTGCTGCCTGTGGAGTATAAAGGAGCTGTTCGAGCAACGCGAGAGAGTGCGCAAAGGTTGGTTCCCGAAGAAAGGGAAATAACACATCGCGGTGGACTGGGAAAAAAAATATCAGGAGCTGACGGCCGGCAATTACGCGTTTGGCGACAGGCCGGTGGTCGGAATAACGGCTAACTTCGGCGAATATGGCAGCCAGCTGGCTGAAGCATACTACGAGAGCGTGCGACAGGCCGGCGGCGTGCCGATAATTATTCCTGCTTCGGACAATATAGACGATCTCGAATATATTTTGCGCCGTCTCGACGCTATTATCTTCAGCGGCGGCGGCGATATTAACCCGTTGCTCGTCGGAGAAGAGCCTATCCCCGAGCTTAGGAGCATTACCGAGAAGCGAGATGTGCAGGAGCTGGTGCTAATGCGCCGCGCCGTGGACAAACAGATGCCCGTGCTGGGCATTTGTCGCGGCATTCAGGTGATGGCTGCCGCACTTGGCGGGAAAATATATCAAGACATCGGCAATCCACAAAACTGCGCCGCATCTAAGTCCGTATTGAAGCACTCGCAGCAAGCGGCGCGCCACATTGCGACCCATTCCGTCGCCATTGAGCAAGGTACGGTGCTGCATAGCATCTTCCAGACCGCCAAATTGGAGGTCAACAGCTTTCATCATCAAGCCGTGGCCGTGCCTCCGTGCGGCATGAGGGTAGTTGCTCAAAGCCCCGACGGCATTATCGAGGCTATCGAGAGCACGGAGCACAAGCCTATCGTCGGAGTGCAATGGCACCCCGAGTGTTTCTGCGTTCTGTACGACAATCCGATGCAGCCGCTGTTCCGTTGGCTCGTGGGCGAGGCGCAAAAATACCGCGAGGCGCGAGAAATTCACCGGCGCGTGCTGACTTTGGACACTCATTGCGACACTCCGATGCTTTTCGACCAAGATATTGACTTCGCCCAGCGCGATAATCGCCTTCTCGTGGACGCAACGAAGATGCGCGACGGAGGTTTGGACGCTGCCATTATGGTTGCTTACCTTCCGCAGGGCAATCGCGACGACGCCTCGCTGCTTCAAGCCACTCGCGAGGCGCACAAGCTGCTTGACGGCATAGAAAAGCGCATTGCCGGCGCGCCGATGGTCGGTCTCGCCGACACTCCGAACGACCTGCTGCGCTTAAAAGCCGAGGGGAAGCTGGCAATCATGCGCGGCATCGAGAATGGGTACGCCATTGGCAAGGATTTGCGCAATGTCGAGGCGTTTCGCAAGCGCGGCGTGGTCTATATGACCCTCTGCCACAACGGAGATAACGACATCTGCGACTCGGCCGTCCGCACCAACGACGAAAATGGCGGCCTCAGCCCGTTCGGGCGCGAAGTGGTGAGAGAAATGAACCGCGTGGGCATGATAGTAGACCTCTCCCACGCAGGTAAACGCAGTTTCTACGACGCTATGGAGGTCAGCGCCACACCAATTGTCTGCAGCCACGCTTCATGTCGCGCCTTTTGCGACCATCCGCGCAATCTCGACGACGAACAGATGCGCGCCCTTGCCCGCACTGGCGGCGTGATGCAAATTACCCTCTATCCGGGCTTTCTGCGCAAGGACGGCGAGGCGACAATCCTCGACGCGATGGCGCATCTTGACCACGCCATCGACATTATGGGCCTCGACCATGTGGGTATTGGCACCGACTTCGACGGCGACGGCGGCGTCATCGGACTTTCCCACGCCGGCGAGCTTATTAACTTCACTCGCCAGCTTCTGAACCGCCGCTACAGCGTGCCGGACATCGAGCAAATCTGGGGCGGTAACTTTCTGCGCGTGATGAACATCGCGCAAAACACGAAATAAGATGAGACTACGAGTTTTTTTATCCATCTTTTCGCTCTTAACCTTGTTCTTCCTTTTTAGTTGCAAGGGCGAAAAAAACATTAACCCCACCGACAATACTGCAAACTCCGACAGCGTGAACATTCCGCAGTTCTGCGCTGACAGCGCGATGCTCAGCATCGAGACACAGTGCGCTTTCGGCCCTCGAACACTCGGCAGCAAGGCACACGAAGACTGCGCAGCCTACATTATCGAGGCTTTCAAGGCGCAAAACCTCGATGTAACGCGACAGGAAGCCGATTTCACGCTGTATAATGGCGAACGTTTCCGCGGTTGTAACATCATCGCCGCGTATAAGCCCGAGCTTACCGAGCGAATCCTCATCTGCGCCCATTGGGACAGCCGCCCTTGGGCGGATAATGACCCCGATCCCGCCAATCATCACACTCCCGTGCTTGCAGCCAACGACGGCGCCAGCGGTATTGCCGTCATGCTTGAGATTGCGCGCCTGCTCAAGGCGCAAAACCCCGAGGTCGGCGTTGATTTCATCTGCTTTGATGCCGAAGATGCCGGCGTGCCCGAATGGGAGACCAACTTCAGCGGCAACGAACAGCTTACATGGTGCCTCGGTTCGCAACACTGGGCGAACAATCCCCACCGAACCGACTTCCGTTTCGGCATCTTGCTGGACATGGTAGGCGCAAAAGATGCAAAATTCTATAAGGAACTCTTTTCGCAGCGCTATGCCAGCGGCGTGATAGCCCATGTCTGGAATGCTGCCCGCGAGGCCGGCTACAGCAGTGTCTTTGTTGACGAAGACGGTGGCGGCATCACCGATGATCATCTGCCTCTCAACACCATTACTCAAATTCCCACCATAGATATTATCCCTTATTTCCCTCACATGGAGCACAGTTTCGGAGCGACATGGCACACCGTCAGCGACACTCCCGCCAACATCGACCCTAACACCCTCAAGGCTGTGGGGCAAACCCTGCTCCATGTCATTTACCACTTTTAGAACCACTTTTTAATGAGCATCAACGAGATACAAGACGAGATAATCGCGGAGTTCAGCGAGCTCGACGACTGGATGGACCGCTATCAGATACTGATAGACATGGGCAGCGAGCAGACGCCCCTGCCCGCGCAAGACAAGAACGAGAGCAACCTCATAGATGGCTGCCAGAGCCGCGTCTGGCTCGTGTGCGAGGAGCGAAACGGCCTCCTTCACTTTCGTGCAGAGAGCGACGCCCTCATAGTTAAAGGCATCGTCAGTCTGCTCATCAAGGTTCTCTCCGGTCATAGCGCGCAGGAGATACTCGATGCCGACCTCTACTTTATAAAGGAAATCGGACTGGCAGAACATCTCTCGCCCACCCGCTCCAACGGCCTGCTCGCCATGCTGAAGCAAATGCGCATGTACGCTATGGCCTACAAAGCCAAGGCAACAACCGACTAACACACAACCACACATCGACAACCATGGCAAAGATCATAGGCACAGGCGAAACAGTAACCGACTTCATCATTCGCAACGGCAAGCCCGAAGAGATGGTGTGCGGCGGTTCGTGCTACAACTCCATTATCAGCATCGGGCGTTGCGGTATCAGCGCAGCGTTTATCGGCGAGGTCGGCGACGATAAGCTCGGGCTGCGCACCAAAGCAATGCTCAGGGAGAACAATGTCGACGACACCTTTCTGACTATCACTCCGGGCAAAAAATCGCAGCTCTCCCTCGCCTTTCTCAACGAGCGCAACGATGCGGAATACGCCTTTTACAAAGACCATGCCGCCGACATTTTCCCAACCAAGCTCCCCACTGTCAGCAACGGCGATGTACTCCTTTACGGCTCCTACTACGCCCTCAATCCCACCATTCACGACGCACTGAGCCGCTACCTCGCCGCAGTCAAAGCCGCCGACGGCATCATCTATTACGACATCAACTTCCGCGCCAGCCACCTCGCCGACCGAGAGCGCATTATGCCCTCGCTCATAGACAACCTCAGCAAGGCAACCATTGTGCGCGGCTCTCACGAAGATTTCCTCAATCTTTTCGATACCGACGACACCGCACAGATATACGACAAAGTCAGCGCTTACTGCCCCAACCTCATCATCACTCGCGGCGGTACGGCTATCAATCTGCTCACGCCCTCGCTAAGAAAGGACTATGCCGTGCAGCCCACCCATGTTGTCAGCACTGTGGGTGCCGGCGACAACTTCAATGCCGGCATCGTCTGCAGCATCATCGCCAACAAGATTGGCAAGACTGACATCGCCACGCTTACCGAGCCTCAGTGGGACGAACTCATCGCCACCGCCACCACCTTTGCGCAGGAAGTCTGCGGCACCACCGACAACTACATCAGCCAAGCCACAGGACAAAGATTTAAGTCAAGACTGCTGCGCACGATTTCCTAATAAACCGCAACCTTTCCAACAGTGTCGGTTTCGTGCGAGCCACAGCAATGTTATAACGATTTTGCATATTGATAAGCAGGTCGGGATTGATGCCCAAAGAAGCCTCTATCATCAACGCAAAATCCGCCGACACAGAGCGTTTGCCATTCAGTATCTCATTAAGTTGCGTATATGGCACATCGATAAGTTCCGCAAACTTTCTTTGCGACATATTGCGACATTCCAATTCCTCTTTTAATATCTCGCCCGGGTGTGTCGGTATTCTTGTTTCCATATCTCCTATTGATAATGGTTTGTAATATCTGTTATAATGCAAATAGTCAGCATCTTTTCTGCCCCCTCCTCACGCAGTTTGAACTGCAAGCGGTAGTGGTAGTCTATCCTTATGGAGTAATAACCATTGCTAAGAGTTTCAAAGTTTAGCGAATTAAAGACAAACAAGTCCTCGAGTCTTGTCGCTGCCAACAGAGTATCTATTCTCCTCTGGTATTTTTGTACTACCTGCGGCTGAAAGCGATATTTCTTGTTCTTGCATTTCCCCTTTTCGTAGAGTTCCTGCAAATAGTCTTTCTCGTATTCTACAACCACTATGTTGCTCTTTTGTTTGCAAAGGTAATGTTATCTTTTAATATTCACAAATTTTGTGAACACCTTTTTATCAACCCTAATTGATGCTCATAAAAGTCCATGCCCCGACACTTGGTTTATTAAGCACTGCGATAATTCATTAAAACACCCCCTCGCAGAGGCATCGCCTCTGCGAGTTTCTTTATAATTGCTTCACGCGCAGTTATTTTTATCTTGACATTATTGTGAGTAATTATGAAAAAACATCTAACTTTGCCCAATCTAATCACAAATAGCTCTGCCTATGAAATAAACGCACACAAGACATTTAGATAAAAAGCGTTAACTTGTACTATTGCCTTACGAAATCGCCAATTCCTACAGCAATAACACTTCAAGTTGTGCATAGTTGATGTTCACAGCAAGCGTGGACTTTGACTTGTGCTGAAGTGTAGGTGTTTGGCGATACCTGTAAGGCGGACAATGTTAGTAGTCCGCGTTTTTTTATTGTCTCAAATCCGCCATTGGACTGCAATCAAAACACTTAATAACAACCAAATTAAAACACAACAATGAAAAAAATCTTTTCAATCCTTATCGCGTTGTGCTTAGCACTGGCAATTCATGCCCAAAGCACCGACAAACAAGTCGCAACTCTACAATATGGCGACCAGACTCGCGTATTTTATGGCATCGATGCCCTCAAACAAGCATACGATGCCGCACCGGACACTCTTGGTGTCATCACTTTGTCAAGCGGAGGCTTTCGTGGTCCAAATAATATCGAAAAATCTATCACTATATATGGTACAGGATTTGAAGACGACACAATAACAGGAATTCCCAAAACATCTGTAATAGAAACTTACAATATATATGCAAGCGGTGTACATATAGAGGGAATATACTTCGACTCTGGTTTCGGTAATCTTACCAACAAGCCAACTTCTCTTACTATTGGTTTAGCAGGCTCTAACTCAGAAGCAAAGAAAGCAGAACCTATTCACAATCTGTCTATCGTAAAATGTAGTTTGACGAACATTTGGTTTAGAGTAGACTGCTATGATTGTGTTATACGGCAATCACATTTAAATAACTTCATCGGAAGCATACGTACAAGGCCATATCCTTCTCTTGGTCCACAAGTGTTTATGCATAACCTCCTTGTATCAAATAATTACATACGAGGCATACGCACATCTGAAATAAACAATTCGTTAAATAATGCAACTCGCTCTTTTTATGATTTCGACCCCACATCAACTATCTATGTTGACCATTGCATCCTGCTAAGTGATATGATGTCTGGCGATTGGCATTACACAAACAACATTATTAAAGATTTTCACGTCAATGGCAAATGTAATATCTTCCTTGGCGACGATTTGCCAGTATTTGACAAAGACAACAACTGGCTTAACGTAAGTCCGGAATATGTTTGGGCTGAAGAGGGAGAAGACGGAGAGTATGCAGAAAACAAGAGCTTCGCAATCAAAACGCCCGAGCTGTATCGCGCCACCGACGGCACGGAGATAGGTCTGCACGGCGGCGTGTACGCTTGGAACAAAATCCCCTCTACTCCTCGCATCACGGAGTGCATCATCGACACCAAAGACGCAGCTAACGGCACTCTCAAACTGAGCATCAAGGCCGAGGCACAGACCAAGGAGTAATCCATCACAAAAAACTTATCTGATAAACCGTTTTAACATGAACAGATTTATCTATACTCTCTTGCTCTCCATTATGGCGCACCCACTTTTAGCACAAGTGAAGACCGCCACATTGGAGTACTGGTTCGACAGAAATTTTGCCGACCGCCAGTCTACCAATATCAATGGGAGCATAGAGAAAGAAGTGGACATCAGCTCACTGCGCAACGGTCTCCACTCGTTAGAGCTTCGTGTCAGCGACACTAACGGCAAATGGAGCAGTCCGCAACTGCGCTATTTTATAAAGGATGTCCCCATACCTGCCAACACTCACCTCAACACTCTTGAGTATTGGCTCGACAGAAATTTTGCTGCTCGGCAGTCGATGAATATCGACGGCGATGCAGAGCAGGAACTTGACATCAGCTCGTTGCGCGACGGACTACACTCATTGGAGCTTCGCGTGAGCGACACTAACGACAAATGGAGCAGCACTCTGCTCAAATACTTCATAAAGAACGACCCCACGCCAGCAAAGAGTGTCATCAGCTCTTATACATACTGGATCGATGATTACAACAACGTGCAGACCGGCACTATAGCCAGCGACAACCTAATGCTCGACATAGACGTGTCAGCGTTGACCAAGGGGCTTCACTCGTTGGGCTATCAAGTGCAGTACAACACAGGCAAAAAGAGTTCGCCACGCCTGCTCTACTTCATCATACCCGACTTGGAACAGGGTGCAGGACTCATCAGCACCTACGAATACTGGTTCAACCATGGCGCACGCACTCGCGTGGAGCTGCCTGATCCCGCTCCTGCCGTGAGCCTCAGCGACCTAATCATAGAGATACGCGACGTGTTGCCCAACTCTGTCGACGGATACACATTTGATGCCGCCACCGAGCAGGCAAGCGTTGACGACAACGTTACCTTTGGCGTACAAGTCTACAATGCTGACGACCGAGGCTCTCTCGCTGCCGTGTCGGAGACATTCCCTATGGTCGTGCCTATAGAGCTGAACATGGAAACATTATCGCCCAACCGTCAGCCCCTCACGACGGCCGCTCCTACTACAGGCAGAATGCAGGGCTTCAAGTCGGAGACCGCAGCCGGCGACTCTCTCCGCTATCTGCTGACACCGGAAAACGTAGTGGCAGACTTCTATGACGCCGAAGGCAACCGCATCAGTGCCGAGCGCGAAGCAAATGAAGACGGCAGCGTAACATACACCCTCGAGGCAACATCTGACTGCACATATATGTTAGTATATGGAGCATCAGACGTGCAGACAGAGCTGACGGCCACATTGCTGTCCTCCACACCCACCGGACTGCACTCCGCACAGCAAGGCGAAGCACTCTCCGGCGTGCACTACAACACGAGCGGCCAGCGCATAGACGCCAAGCAGCGAGGCGTACACATCGTGAAGATGAGCGACGGAACGGTACGCAAGGTGGTAGTCAGGTAGCATCTGCTTCCGGGCACCCTGCCACGAGAGCTAAACCTCTCTCTGGCGGTAAGCAATCAGTGCGAGTTTTTGCGAAAAACTCGCACTTTTTTATTTAATGTCGTCAAAAGCGCACCCAACATCGTCGAAAATCATAGAAAAGGCCTCCGCGGGGGGG
>JAFLUU010000040.1 GCA_022508585.1 Prevotellaceae bacterium
CTACCAATGGCGGTATCGTTAGCTCCGTTGACGTGCTCTCTGACGCTGAGGTTTGGAGCGTTGAGGACGTTGCAAGCGAAGCAAATGACGCTCCTCGCTACACACTGAAGAGCATTGCTGCTGACGGTTACTGGCAGTATGTGAACTATGGTGACCAGACCTGGGATGAGGAAACTCCCTACGACGGCTACGACTGGTACGACTACGCCGGTCTCAACGCTGAGCTCGGTACTGCTGACAACGCCCAGATCTTTACTATCCTGCCTGCTCAGGCAAGAGAGGAAGGCGTTGATGACGCAAATAACACTGTTGCTACCGGTGCCCAGGTCGTACCTAACAGCTATGTAATTGCTGCTGAAGAGCAGATTATGGGCAACTGGTTCAAGCTCGGTATGCAGAGCAACGATGCTGCCCTCGAGCCTTGGAATGAGGACGTGGCTTGGCTCTTCTACGAGGTAACTCCTACAGAAGATGCTACTGGTGCACTCGAGATTGCCCTTGCTGCTTATGGACAGAAGGAGATGAAGGGTGGCGACTACCCGGGCTTCTACGCTGCAGACGCTGTTGCAGAGTACAACCAGGCTGTAGCTGACGCTAAGGAGCTTCTGGAAAGCGATGACATTACTGCTCAGCGCATTGCCGTTGCAAACCTCATCGAGGCTGGCAACAAGGAGTACGCTATCAATCCTATCGTTGACGGCGAGACCTACTTCATCGTCAGCGCCGGCAATGGTCCCGGCTACGATCAGCTTGGTCATAACTATGAGAATATGTTTGCGTTCTACAACGAGGATGGTGTTGTTAAGCTCGGCACTTACGACAACACTGACGTGAAGTACGCTTACACTTTCACACAGGCTGCTGACGGCAACTGGAATGTTAAGAACATTGCTAACGACACCTACATCAGCAATAGTGATGAGAACTATGGTAAAGATGTGAATACATCTGAAGGTGCGCTCTATGCTCAGCAATTTGACCTTGCCAGCGAGGGTAAGTTCTCTATAACTTGGGTAGAGGAGCGCAGTCTCACTTGCGTTTACGCTATCAATGGTAGCCACAACGGTACTGAGACTCCGGGCAACATCAAAGTTTGGGGTACTATTCCCGAAGCTAAGCAGTATGGCGTGAATGTATGGTATCTTATCCCCGTGAGCGATGAGCTCAAGGATAAGCTGACTGCAGTAGACGGCATAGCAAGCGCCGCCGAGGGTCTTGGTATCAATGCCGGCAATGGTGGTATCACCGTTAACAGCGCTACCGCTCAGACCATAAGCGTTGTAAGCGTATCCGGCGCTGTTGTAGCTACTCAGTACGTAGGTGCAGGCGAGACCGTAAGCATTCAGCTTGTTCCCGGCGTTTACATCGTAAACGGCCAGAAGGTTCTCGTTAAGTAAGACAACCTTTCCCTACCCTCTTTGCGCTAAGCGGAGAGGAATGGGAGCTTTAATAACTCCCCACAGCCATCCGTCTGTGGGGAGTTTATATATTTGCTAATTTAGGAACACGACAAATCAATAATTTAATTATAATATGTACGAGTGTGTACATATTATATATATCATTCACGAACGAACAAGATAAATGCAACAACTATTTTCATAAGTAAACGAATATTAGTAACTTCGCTGCCACGATGGAGTATGACAAAGAGAACTTGACGGCTGCCGAGCAGTATCAACGACTAAAAGAACTGCTGCGTAAGCACGCGGACAAGAGTATATATCACGAGTTGTATGGTCTGCTACGCCAAATATGCGAGGAACAAAGCGAAGGTAAAGTCTTTTCTAACTTGTTCTCGCTATTAGGGTGGATCTGCGACTCGCATAGCGTAGACAAGAGGCTCACTATTGCCCTGCAGAACCTGCGTCGTAGGGCTTATCGCGCTACTAACATCGATGAAGCAACGTTCCTGCACGACGTGCGCATATTGGCAGACTTTATAGAGCATTTATACGAAGTGCCAATGCCAGATGCGTTAAAACGCATCGCACCAGCAGACTACAAGGCGCTGAGTCAAAAGCGAATGGCAGGGAAATACAACGTTTTGCGCGTAAGAGTTAAAAACATTAACGATGACTGCATCTTCGTACAGCCGGATAGTAAAGAAGACGACGGCGAACTATTGTGCTTACTACTCATTGACGCAGAACACGGTAGCAACTACAGCTATCTGCGTGAGATTGTGGACGAAGGCAGCACGCTAAACCTCTTGAATGTAAACATAACTGAAAGTGCGACCTGCTTAGCACGCTGGATTATCTATGAACCGGACTTTCTTATGTCGCCATCGGAGCTGGCCGCGGTGTTTGAACCTAATGCAGTGCTTCCGCAAAATTATTTCCTCAGAAATCTACAGCCCAAAGAAAGTACTTACTACACCTTGCTCGGCCTTGTTTCCGGACAGATGCTCGATGATCTCGTCTTTCAGACCGAAAAACACAAAGCCGACTATGCTGAGACAATAAGAAAGGTGTTTTGTCGCTATCCGCTCGACTTTAGTCTCCTGATGAACGACAAAGAAATGGCTGCTCGCTTCCACAATGAAGCGCGAATGCAGTTTGCTAACATCAAGTACCTTGTGGAGCATCAGTTGGAGATGATTTATGGCTTCAGGCTCGACCAAGCCTTGCTTGAGCCGAGCTTTGTGTGTCCTGCCGTGGGTCTGGCCGGGCGTATGGACTACTTACAAACCGACGGCCACTGCCTTATAGAACAAAAAAGCGGTAAACGTGATGAGTTCAGAAACACTCATAAAGAGCCGCACTATGTTCAGATGATGCTTTATCAGCTTATGATAGAGTTTTCTATGGGGCTTACTCACGACGAGTGCCGCGCTTATCTACTCTATTCACACTATGCTGACGGGTTGATGATGGAACGTCCCTATATGCAACTACTTAGGCAGGCGATAGAGATGCGTAACCGCATTGTGGCGCAGTTTAAGTGCATGGCAGAGGGCAAAACGCAGGATTTCTTCGAGAGTCTGAACGTCGATGACTTTCGTCAACGCAACGTGAGCGACAAACTGTGGCAGGGCTATGTCCGTCCGCGATTAGAAGAGACGATAGCTCCTTTCCGTAGCAGCGAACCGCGCAGCAAGGCGTTCTTTTACAGATTTTATACCTTCTTGGCAAAAGAACAATGGCTTGCCCGAATGGGTAACGCCGACAGCGGTGCACACGGATACGCCGATCTGTGGAACAATCCCGCTCTTGTGCGTGCTGAAGGCGGTGATATGTACGCTGACCTGCACATTTGCCGGCTGGAAGACAACAAAGGGAGTGGCGGCATAGACACTATTGTCTTTAATATCGACGAGCAACATAGCAACAAGCCGACGAACTTCCGCCGTGGCGATACTGTGCAAATATATGCCTATGATAAAGAGGAAAGCGAGCCAAATGTAATACGGCAGTTTACGCTGCGTGGCAGGCTGGCCGACATTCGGCATAACGAGGTGGAAATTCGGCTTAGTAACGCGCAGCGAAATAAACACATTTTCAGCAATGCACACATGGTATTCGCTCTTGAGCATGATCGTGTGGAGGCTATGAATTCAATGCTGATTAATGGATTATACAGCCTGCTGACGGCATCAGAGGAGATACAGCGCAGATTTTTTCTACTCTACCCAACTAAAGCCGATTGCAACATTACACTGCATGACGACTATGGTGCATTTAGCGAGCTTGTGGCAAATTCGGTTGCCGCAAAAGAATTGTTCCTTGTGATAGGTCCTCCGGGTTCTGGCAAGACCTCGCGAGCTCTACGTTACATGATTGAAGAGCATCTGCACCGTTTGCGCAACGGGAAGTTGCTGATCATGGCCTACACCAACAGAGCTGTGGACGAGCTTTGCGCGATGCTGGAAGAAATCGTGAAGGAAAGCTCCGATTTACTCGATGATTATTTACGCATCGGCAACGAGCTGAGCACTGCCGAGACGCTTAGACCTCGTCTGCTACACAATCGTGCCGGCAACAAGATCAAGAATATTGAGCAAGTGCTGCTACTGATACGGCAGACGCGCATTATAGTTGGCAGTACCACTGCAATAATGCAACAATTGCAGCTTTTGAAAGGTTTGCAAATTGAAGCGGCCTTTGTCGACGAGGCTTCGCAAATTATGGAGCCGTATATTTTGCCTTTTTTCACTATCGGGACAATCGACAAGTTCATTTTGGTCGGCGATCAGAAGCAACTGCCTGCCGTTGTTATGCAAAATCGCAGCGACAGCGTGATAACAGACAAATCGCTCAATGAAATCGGCATAAAAAACTGCTCTGACTCCGTATTCGACCGTATGCTGCACAGACTCATCAGCTTACAACGCAGCGACCTCTACATACAAATACGTACTCAAGGGCGTATGCATCCGCAACTCTACGAATTTGTCAACGAGCATTTCTATCGTGGGCAGCTCAACAGCGTGCCGCTCAGACATCAGCAACGTTCTATCGAAGAGCTGTACCCTCACCTACCTCGCAAAGCGACTGCGCTAACGCAGCTGCTTGCTACACAGCGTATATTCTTTATAGACTGCTACCCCATGGATGATGGCGTTAATGACAAGGTCAACTCCGTCGAGGCCGAGGCGATTACGGACTGCATCGTCTCCTTATCAGATCTTTACGAAGCCAATGCTCGCCGATTGGAGGCTCAAAGTATCGGCATCATCGTACCTTACCGCAATCAGATAGGCATGATTCGCAGCAAGATTATGCAACGTGGCCTACTGCGCTTTGCAGAAGTCAGCATCGACACTGTCGAACGCTATCAAGGCTCGCAGCGTGACATAATCCTCTACTCTTTTACCGCACGCCACGCCTCTCAATTAAATTTTCTTACCTCTGCTACCTATCTCGAGACTGATAGTATTGAGCCCGAGGCTTATCCTGTCGACCGCAAACTCAATGTTGCCCTAACGCGCGCGAAAGAACAAATAGTGCTGGTGGGAAATGGTGCTCTGCTGCAAAGGAATAAATTATTTATGAGTTTAATAGACTGTTTGCCTAAACTTTCCGTAAAAAATAATTAAGAAAAAATACACCACTCACATATATTAAAGTTTAGTTATAAGATACAAGATAATGCCTTAATTACTAAAATATCTGTACAAAAACTGCTTCGCAAAAAAAAAAGATGTATATTTGCAGCGGCGTCATTAAAAGTATGAAATATATTTAACAATATTAATACCATTAAAAACAAACATTGCATGAAAAAGATTACTTTTCTTACTGCAGGCTTAATTATGTGCCTGCTCGCTGTAATGTCGCAGGTTGCAATGGCTCAGCCATATATGCAGACCAAGTGGCATTGGAACAAAGGAACTATTGAGACTGAAGTGCCCGTACGTCCTGCCGGGCAGAAAGATGTTATCGGTCTTGCGCGCCCTGCCGAGCCAATCGTCAGGGTTGCTTTTGTAGGTCTCGGTATGCGTGGACCCGGTGCCGTGGAGCGTTTCACCCACATCAACGGTGTACGCATCGTGGCTCTGTGCGATTATGAGCCCGCTCGCGTGAAGAAGTGCCAGAAGTACTTGACTAACGCCGGCCTGCCCGAGGCAGACGAATATACAGGCGAGAAAGGTTATGAGGAGCTCTGCAAGCGCAACGACATCAACCTCGTTTATGTTGCCACCGATTGGGATCACCACTTCCCCGTAGCTAAATGCGCTCTTGAGAACGGCAAGAACACCGCTATCGAGGTGCCCAGTGCCATGGATTTGGCTCAGTGCTGGGAGCTTATCAATCTCGCCGAAAGCAAGCAGTTGCATTGTATGATTCTGGAAAACTGCTGTTATGACTGGTACGAGATGAACGCTCTCAACATGGCTCAGCACGGCCTCTTTGGCGAGGTATTGCGCGCCGAGGGTGCTTATATCCACAATCTCGACCCCTTCTGGGATGCTTACTGGAAGAATCCTGACGGCTCCGACCCTGACAAGCTCGGCTGGCGCATGAAATTCAACAAGGAGTACCGCGGCGATGTCTATGCGACTCACGGCCTTGGCCCCGTTGCACAGGCTCTTGACATCCACCGCGGCGACCGCCTCACCACCCTTGTAGCAATGGACACCAAGTCCGCCCACGGCAAAGAGTATGTGGAGAAAAAGACCGGCAAGCCTTGCACTGAATATCGCAACGGCGACCACACCACCACTCTTATGCGAACTGAGCAGGGCAAGGTTATCGAAATTCAGCACAATGTGATGACCCCACAGCCCTACAACCGTCTCTATAAACTTATCGGCACCAAAGGTTATGCCACCAAGTACCCCGAGGAGCACTTCACCCTTGAGGAGGGCACTCTCAAGAATGCAGGCGCACCCATTGTCGACAAGCTGGATAGCCACGGCTTCATTCCCGCCAAGCAGCAGGAGGAGCTGATGAAGACTTATGAGCATCCTATTCTTAAGAAGTACGGCGCGTTGGCTAAAGAGGTCGGCGGTCATGGCGGTATGGACTTTATTATGGACAGTCGCCTCGTTTACTGCCTGCAGAATGGCCTTCCGCTCGACATGGATGTCTATGATCTGGCAGAGTGGTGCTGCTTGGCTGAGCTCGGCACATTGTCTATGGACAACAACTGCGCATCAGTAGCCGTACCTGATTTCACTCGTGGTCACTGCTACGATGTAAAGGGCTTCCGCCACGCATTTGCAAGCGAGGAGCAGGAGAAGAAGACTGATGCTATCGCAAAAGCTTACACTCAGACTCTCAAGACTCAAGGCGTTGAAGCTGCCGAAGCTATTGCCAACGCTTATATACAAGTACTCAAAACCCAGAGCATAGAGAGTGCTGAGGCTATAGCCAAGACCTACACTCAGACTCTTAAAACCAAGGGAGCTGCCGCTGCCGACAAGAAACTGAAAGCCCTTCTCAAGAAAGCTACTAAATAGCGTAGATTAGGTAAACACAAGGATTTGCAGAAATAACTGCAAATTCCAATATTAAACACCGTGCAAGGGATTAGGAAAATCACTCCTAATCCCTTGTTTTTAGCATATATTTAGAATTATAACCCTTGATTTTGCATTTTTCCCTCTTGTTTTTTTGCTTAAATACGAAAAAGTGTTAATATTGCACTTGCTTATTTCGACAGAAAAATAACAAACATTATATAACATCATGACTTCTGTAACTAAAAGAATGAATCTATTGTTCCGGATAGCAGTGCTAGCGCTTGTCATCGGCGTAGCTTTCACAGCCTGCAAGGACGAAGTAGACGAATCCAACATGTACACTTTTACCGGTCAGCTTATGTCGGGTTACATCGAGGAAGATGAGAATCTCTCCGATTTTCTCTATCTTATTAAGCGAGTAAAACTCAGCCAAGTCTCTGAATCTACGGTTTATGACCTTCTCTCGGCACGCGGCAACTTTACCTGCTTCGCTCCAAGCAACGAGGCAGTTCAGTCTTATCTCGACTCGTTGTATAACACTCCCAACTACGACATTACTCTCACGCCCGACTCAACCGCGGAGTACATTGTTAACAATTGCCTCATAGATCATCAGAATAGTCCTGCACTTATGAGTACGGACTTTTTGGAAGGCACGATAGAGAGGCAGTCTTTTGCAGGTCGCTTCGTTACAGTGAACTTCGATACTATTACCGGCGGACGTGCAGCTATTTATATAGATAAATACTCCCGTATCACGTTGAGCGACATCGAGGTAGAGAATGGTGTGGTACACAAAGTGAACAAGGTTGTAGCTCCAACCACATCATCACTCAGTGCGCTCATTGAGGCAACCGACAATCTACAAATATTTGCTAACCTGCTCAAGGTAACAGGTTTCGACGAAGTACTCAATGCGCCTTTCCGCGATATGGATTATGAGGTTAACCACCCCGAAACAGGTCTCGGCACTCCCACAGAGACTCAAAACCAGCCAGTACCCACTCCAGACCACCGAGACAGCGGCTTCACAGCATTCGTGGAGGCCGACAGTTTGTACGAACAAGCTTTCGGAATCACAATAGTAAAGGAAAACGGCCAGATAACCAACTGGGACGAAATTTTCCCAATCATCGAGCAGAAATGTAAGGAATTCTATCCCGACGCAACCAGCACCGACTATCTCAGCGACAATAACGCGGTACACCAATTCGTGGGCTATCACCTCACAAACCGCTCAATAGCTTGGAACTACTTGCTCGTACACTACAACGAGCAGGGCTTCGGATACAAAAACGCCGAAATTTTGGGTATAGACGTATGGTGCTACTACCCCACCCTCACGCAAAACCGCATACTCAAGTTGATGGAGGGCAATCAGATTAACAGCAAGCGCATTAACCGCTACGTGTCGGAACGCAACTGGTCAAACTATGCAGAAATCACCGTGCCACGCGAAGGTATCCTCATTCACAACGACGGCGAAAATGCCGCACTCAACGGATACTTCTACACCATCGACGAGATCCTCGTTTACGACGACGATGTACCCAACAAAGTACTCAACGAGCGTATGCGCTACGATATTTGCGACCTCCTGCCCGAACAGATGTCTTCAGGTTTTCGCAGAATTACCAGTGGCGACGCACTCAAAGGTTTGAACATTCCTTACGGTTACTTTTCCACCATGAAAGCTACTGCCGAAAGCCGTGTGGTTTACTTGTCAGGATACACAGGAATATGGCAGAATTACCAAGGTGATGAGTATAATATCGTAGGCCAGTACGATCTTACTATAGAGTTACCTCACGTACCTTATTATGGTACCTACGAATTCCGCATCGGTATGCAAAATCTGAACACACGAGGTATGTGTCAGTTATATCTTGGCACCAATCCCGACAATCTTGAAGCCATTGGCCTACCGCTGGATCTGCGTATCTACGGAACAAATCCTCTGATAGGATGGGAAGAAGACAATCCCGAAGATTATGACTACAACACCGAGATTGAGAAGCGTATGCGCATACACGGTTACATGAAAGCTCCGCGTTACTTCGGTCCCGCCAGTTCTGCAGCCACCTCCGGCAACTATCGTAACAACGAACGCGTATTCCGTCGCATAGCCTACACGGGCAACTTCGATCCGCAGAAGACATATTACCTCCGCATGAAGTCAGTGCTAGAGAACAAAGAAACACAGCTCTTTCTTGACTATTTCGAGTTCTGTCCAAAATCCGTTTACAACGGAGTTGAAGAAGAAGACGGCTGGTAATAAAACAACAAAATATGGAGTTAGGATTTTCTAACTCCATATTTATTTTAATTAAGGCCGATTGCATAATTGCAATCGGCCTTAAACTTTTAGTTATCCTAAAGAAAGGAGTTTTTTTAGTCGTTGGCGTCGGTGATTTTATCTATGGCATCGTCAATTTGTTCGTCGAGTTCCTCAAAAGTCTCGTCCACTTCTGCCTCAGCCTCGTCGAGATTGTCGGGAGTAATGGGGCCAAAAAGAGCGGTAGCGAACTTAACCGTGATTTCCTGGTAGCGGGCTTTCTGTTCCTCGGTACCCTCTTTCTCTATCTCCTGCAGAGTGGCCGAAAGCTCGTTGAATTTGCGATCGAGCGCCTCGGCGGCGTCCTGATTGCCCTCCTTGATGGCCTCTACGGTCTTGTTGGTAAGAGTTTCATACTCGTCGAGCGCGGCATCGTACTTGTTCTTTTCGCCACAAGCCATCAGCGCGAGCGCAGCCACGGCAATCATCAAAAATTTCTTCATCTTTTTTTGTATTTTAGAAGTTAAACTATACGTTTGAGTGAGCAAATATAGGTTGTTTTCGTGAAAAAGAGGGGTTTTGTCAATATAAATGAACCTACCGACGCGAAAAAAGGAAAGATAAGCGTAATTTTGCAGCATGAATATAGCTTTGCTTGCATCGGGAGGCGTCGACAGCGCCGTGGCCACTCACCTCATCTGCGAGAGAGGCGAGAAGCCCACTTTGTTCTACATCATTATCGGAGCGCAGGAGGAGAGCGAGTTTTCCTGCACTATGGAAGAAGACTTAGAGATGGTCAATCTCTTGGCACGTCAGTATGGCCTGCAGGTGGAGACCGTAGATCTGCACACAGACTACTGGGAGCAGGTTATCACTTACCTCGTCGACAGAGTGAAACGCGGCCTCACGCCTAATCCCGACGTGATGTGCAACAGTCTCATCAAGTTCGGTTGCTTCTATGACAAGGTGGGGCGCCATTATGACCAAATGATAACAGGGCACTACGCCTCCACGCTGTGGAAAGACGGCATTAAATATCTCGCTACTTCGCCCGATCCGGTGAAAGACCAGACCGACTTTCTGTGTCAAATCACGCCGGCGCAGTTATCCGTACTCGATTTTCCGATAGGCCGCCTGCAGAAGTCGGAGGTGCGCGACATTGCCGACAAATATAACCTCGCCCCGGCGCACCGCAAGGACAGCCAAGGTATCTGCTTTCTCGGCAACACCACCTACGACGCCCTGCTGCGCCGCTACCTCGGCGAGCGAGTGGGTAACATTGTGGAGTGGGAGACCGGCAAGGTGCTCGGACAGCATCAAGGCTATTGGTTTTATACCCTCGGCCAGCGCAAAGGGTTGCGCCTCGGCGGAGGGCCATGGTTCGTGGTCAGCAAGGACATCGACGACAACACCGTCTTCGTTACTCGCTCTATCGAACGTCCCGACCAACTCTGCAACGCCGATGAGTTCAGTCTAAGCGACTTTCACACCATCGCCACGCCGCAGCTCGACTTCGAGCCGCACGAACTGCGTATCTTCTTTAAGATACGCCACTCGCCGGAGTTTGAAGAGGGCACATTCAGTTATTCTCCTCAATTGGGACGCTACACAATCAGGTGTAACCGCAGCCTTCGCGGCGTAGCGCCGGGACAGTTCGCAGTCGTTTACCTGCCTATAAACGACGACGGACGCAAAATATGCCTCGGCAGCGGAGAGATAGCCGCCAAAGTTGTGTCGTAACAACACCTTCATACAGCAAATCGCGTCAAAATTGTACGACTTCTCTATCTTGCTGCACTTAATGTCGTGCGGACTCGCGCAAAAGGCCTCGGCGTCTGATTTTTGAGCCTCGGCACACGATTTATTGTCGTGAAACTTGAAAAAATCATATAAGAATTTTCAAAAATTCTTATATAAATTCCCGGAAATTCTTATAAGGTTTTTTAAAAATTCTTATAGGAATTTTTAAAATTTCACGATGAAAAAACAAACGCGGAGGCTCAAAAATCGCGCGCGGAGGCCTTTTCTGCAAACTTGGAGGGGGTTAGGTGCCGTTTTGAGGGGAATAGGTGCGAGAAAATGGTGGTATTGTATAATTTTGAGGGGTATGGGTAGAGAAAGATGGGCTTTGCGGACTATAGGGGTGAGCTTTCAAATGACGAGGGCGGGATTTAGCACTGCCGGCAGGAGATTACTCGAACGTATATGGATTGTTGATAACAAAATAAGGACAAATTGTTAATCTACATCCTTTATCTCTGCTTCGAGTTGGCTTCAATTTACTTGGCCGGCTCGAAATTGCACAATCATATAAATTTCTTATTCCTCTTTGCGAATATGAATATTATTCATTTCTTAATCATTTTTGACAAGATGTACAATCAGTACAACCATATGTAGAATTAGCATTTTTAGCAGTTTATACGAAATTATATACTGCATAAATGTTAAGGCTACAAGACAATTTGACACATATTTTTAGGCAAAAGAAATATTTTCGACGACCTGCAGCTCATAGTTTTGCTATTTTCTGAAATTTTCTGTAAAATTTTCTTTTTTTTGAATAACTTTGCAGCTACATTGAAAAAAATATAAAACACTATGGGTGCCAAAAAGACAAGATTAGAGACACTACGTACACTGTTACAAGAAAACACTTACGAAAGCCAGGAGGATATTCTCCACGCTTTGAATGATGCTGGTTTTGCCGTAGCTCAACCCACACTGTCGCGCGACCTTAGAGCGCTAAAGGTTTCAAAAGTGTTCACTGAGAAAGGGCATTATGCCTATGTTTTGCCTGCAATCAATACTGACGACGCCAATCGCATGATTGCGCCCCACTCTCTCGGCTTCTTGTCGGTGGATTTCTCCGGCAATATGGCTGTAATCAAGACTGCGAGCGGCTTTGCGTCCTCGCTGGCGGCTGAGTTAGACAGCCTCAAAGCTAAAGAGGTGCTGGGCACGGTATCGGGCGACAACACGTTTATCATTGTGTTGCGCGAGGGCACTTCTCACAGCGTGGTACACAATATGCTGAAAGCCGTAGTCCCTGATTATGAAGAGTGATTTACTATTTCATTTCAAAACATCGGAAAATTGAAAACTAAGGAGAATATCTGGAACATCGACGACGGCATCAGAGTAATGGTGGCCGACGCCTCTCACGAGAAATATGTAGATACTATCCTGCAGACTATCAATGAGTCCGCCAAAGAGCGCGGCTCGGGCATCGCCACCCGCACTCACGAATATCTGGCGCAGAAAATGCGCGAGCGCAAGGCGGTTATCGCCCTCGACGCCAACGATGAGTTCGCCGGCTTCTGCTATGTGGAGAGCTGGGAGCACAAACACTATGTTGCCAACTCGGGTCTGATAGTGGCGCACAAGTATCGCGGCCATCACCTCGCCACGCGCATCAAAATGGTGGCTTTCACGCTCAGTCGCCTGCGCTGGCCCAACGCCAAGCTCTTCGGTCTGACCAGCCAGATTGCGGTGATGCGCATCAACACGATGCTGGGCTATGTGCCCGTAACCTTTGCCCAGCTCACTCACGACGATGCGTACTGGGCGGGCTGCGGTACGCCCGACGACCCGCGCTGTATCAACTGCGATGTGCTGGCTCGCACAGGGCGCAAGTACTGTGTGTGCACCGCCATGCTCTATGACCCCGCCGACCACGAGGGTGAGCCCCTGCCCGTGCAGCTGCCCGACGATGTGATAGAGGATATAAAAAAGTTTGCGTGATTTTCGAGCCGAAGCACGCACAATAAGCATCTGAAAAACAACAATTATATTATGGCAAAGAAAGTTGTAGTCGCATTCAGCGGCGGTTTGGATACCAGCTACACCGTGATGTACCTGGCCAAGGAGAAAGGTTATGAGGTTTACGCTGCCTGCGCCAACACCGGCGGCTTTAGCCCCGAGCAACTCAAGACTAACGAAGAGAACGCCTACAAGTTAGGCGCCAAGGAGTATGTAACGCTCGATGTTACGCAGGAATACTACGAGAAGTCGCTCAAATACATGGTGTTCGGCAATGTGCTGCGCAACAACTGCTATCCTATCTCGGTCAGCTCCGAGCGTATCTTCCAGGCGCTCGCCATTGCGCGCTATGCCAACGAGATAGGTGCCGACGCTATCGCTCATGGCAGCACCGGCGCGGGCAATGACCAAATCCGCTTCGACATGACATTCCTCGTCAAGGCTCCGGGTGTGGAGATTATCACCCTTACACGCGACAGCAACCTCTCCCGTCAGGAAGAGGTGGACTATCTCAACAACAACGGCTTCAATGCAGACTTCGCCAAGCTCAAATATTCTTATAATGTGGGAATATGGGGCACCAGCATCTGCGGCGGCGAAATACTCGACAGCACCCAGGGACTGCCCGAGGAGGCTTACCTCAAGCACCCCACCAAAACGGGCAGCGAGGTGCTCGCTCTGGGCTTTGAGAAAGGCGAACTCGTCAGCGTCAACGGCACTCGCTACGACGACAAGATTCAAGCCATACAGGCGGTGGAGGAAATAGGCGCCGCCTACGCCATCGGGCGCGACTGCCATGTGGGCGACACCATTATCGGCATCAAAGGGCGCGTCGGCTTCGAGGCTGCTGCCCCGATGCTCATCATCGGCGCTCACCGCTTCCTCGAAAAATACACCCTCAGCAAGTGGCAGCAATACTGGAAGGACCAAGTGAGCAACTGGTACGGCATGTTCCTCCACGAGAGCCAGTATCTTGAGCCGGTGATGCCC
>JAFLUU010000041.1 GCA_022508585.1 Prevotellaceae bacterium
GACAAAAACTCAAAAAATACCCTCATCGCTTGTCGAAACAACAGTGTCCTGAGGACACCTTGACCAAGAAGTTTGAACATCTTGGTCAAGACGCGCAAACACCTTGACCAAGACACTCAGAGTTCTTGGTCAAGAATTTGACGAGAGAACGCGGTTTGATGAAAATTTAACGAGATTACACACCGGTATAACGAGCTTTTGTGTGATGTGCGCGGCCAGCATCAATGTTAAAGTGGGAGGTGGGTGTTGCCTGCTCAATATTACGGCTGGTGTGCTCTGCTTTACTTCTCTTCGGGGAGGTATGTGTCGATGCCTTGCTCGCGGTGAATAAGGTGTATCTTGATTTGCGGGAAGCGGCGGTGCAAATATTCTGCAAGGTGCTGGGCACTGTAAACGCTGCGATGCTGACCGCCGGTGCAGCCGAAACTGAACATGAGGCTGGTGAAGCTGCGCTCTATGTATCGCGCGACATGTGTCTCCGCCAGAGGGTATATATGACTGAGAAAGTGGAGTATCTCTCCGTCTTGTTCAAGGAAATCTATGATAGGCTGGTCTAAGCCTGTGAGCTGCTTGTATTGCTCATAGCGCCCAGGGTTATTGCTGCCGCGACAGTCGAAGACATATCCGCCACCGTTGCCGGAAGGGTCGGTGGGTATGCCTTTCTTATAGGAAAAACTGTAGATTGTTACGGTTAGGTCTGACTTTGTGGCTGCGTGAGTGGTGTTGGTTTGCCTGTCGCGCCCTTGGGCAGCGCAGGCAGCATCGATATTTATATGGCAGGCGCGTTCCGCGACCTGTCTGTCGCAAAGTGTTTGCAGCAGGCTGCGGAGGTACGGGTATTTGTCGGCTACACTTGTAGACAGAGTTTCGCGAAGATTGTCGAGGGCAGGGGGTATGGAGTTCAGGAAGTAGGGCTTTCGTTCATGCAGGCCGCGGAAACCGTATGCGCCTAACACTTGCAAAAGACGAAAGAACACCATAAGTTGCAGGCGGCTTCGCACTTCGTTGGTGTCTGTAGGACAGAGCGTATTGCGCGATTGGATATAGCTGTCGATAAGCCGTTCTCTTAAGGGCTGTGGATAGTGTGCAGACGACTGCCATAGGAATGAGGCGAGGTCGTATTCTGCCGGGCCAATACGGCAACCTTGATAGTCAATGAAATAAGGTGTTATCGTTGCTATCGTATTATATTCGAGTGCGGAGGCGTGCGAAATGTTTGTAGCAGATGCGTGCAAGATAACATTGCGTGCCTGGAAGTCACGCAGCATGAGGGTTGGCTGTTCGGCAGTAGCAAGTCGGAGTATGTCTTGTGCGAGAGTGTTGAAGTCGTGCTGCAGTTTTATCTCATTGAATTCAATATTAGGTTGCAGCTTGAGAAAGCAATATTTGAAATAGTTGAGATCAAAGTGGATAGCTTCGCTGTCCATTCGTGGAGTGGGGTAGCAGAGTGTAGTGTCGAGCTCCTTTGCTCCAAGTATTTGGAAGTGAGGTAAAATTTCGACGGCTTTTGTTAGCAGTTTCTCTTCTTCAGTGGAATATTGCCCACTTTCACGCCCAGCCTTTACAGCATCATAGAGCGAATGCTCCCCAATGTCAGACTGAAGATAAGCCATTTGGTCTGTGCTAACGGCTAAAATTTCCGGCACAGGGAGTCGGTGTTTTGCAAAATGCTTGGTTAGTCCGATGAATGCGCGATTTTCTTGAGCATCGGTGCCAATTGTGCCGATGACGGTGCGAAAATCGTCTTTTAGGCGGTAGTATTGACGCGCACTGCCGGATCCTGTGATAGGCTCCACGACTTTAGGCTCTGTGCCGTAGCGGTTATAGTAAAGATCAAGGAGTTGCTTCATGGTTTTTGATGTATTTCATGCCCGCTATGAGATTGCGCAGATGCTTGACTACAGGCACTCGACGGTGCATCTTGATAGCCGTGGAGATGAAACGAAGCAATGCCATCGGTGTGCCGTGTATCAGAGTGAGCATTGCGCCTTTGGCTTGCTGCAGGTTGGGATTGTCGGCATAGTGGCGGCTGGTTGTGTCGCCCGAAGTGATGAGCAATGGCTGGGGATAGTAGTCTATGCGCAGGCCTGCCTTGTAGCACTGGTGTAGAAAGACATTTTCCTCGCACATATGGAGTCGCGCGGAGCCGAGACCGAAGCGTGTGTCGAATTTAGGGTAGAAATTACCCCAGCGGAGCACTAATCCCATTGAGCTGAAGTAGAAATCGCGCGGTATATCGGGGTAAGTAAAATGGGCGCGTGGGTAATAGTGCAACTTTCTGCCCTCGGGTGTGAGAGCTTGTAGGGAGAAGATGTCTGTTTCCGGGTGTGCTTCGGCAAGTTTTTGGAGTTTGCGCAGGTATTCGTGACGAAGCTCTATGTCGTCATCGGCCAAAACAAGCAGATCGCCTGTGGCGTGCTTAATGGCTACGTTACGACTTGCGCTTAGGCCACGTTTCTTCTTGCGTATAATGGTAACGTCGGCACGCTTCTTGAGACTTTTGGGGATTCTGATGTCATTATTCGCCTGATGACAGATAATATAGTTGATGTCGCTGAGTGGCGGCAGCAATATAGCGGGGATGCGAGCGATGCGCTCGTCCATTGTAGAGATGAGTATACTGATTGTTAGTGGCGACATGCGGTTATGGTTGAAAACTGTTAAGTGCTTCAATAATGTAGTCCTGCTCTTCTAATGTCAGGGTGGGATTGAGTGGCAGGCTAAGCTCGGTGGCGCATAATTGCTCGGTTATTGGCAGCGACAAGTGGTTTATTTCGCGATATGCCAATTGCTTGTGTGGTGGAATCGGGTAGTGTATGATTGTGCCGATGCCGAGTTCTGACAGGTAGCTTTGCAGTTTATCGCGGTGCTGGCAGAATATTGGATAGATGTGCCATACGGACTTCTCTGTTTCCTTGCTATCGTAAGGTAAAGTAATGACTGGGTTGTTGATAGCTTGGTTATATCGCTCTGCTTGACTTTGACGAATGGCGTTTTGATGATTAAGAATCGGTATTTTCACATTAAGTATTGCGGCTTGAACGGCATCCATGCGTGAGTTGATACCTTTCATGTCGTGGTGGTACTTAATGCGTGCGCCATAGTTGCAGAATGTGCGAGCGAGGTCGGCCAGCTCTGTGTTATTGGTGATTAAGCAACCTGCATCGCCGAGAGCACCGAGATTTTTGCCCGGATAGAAGCTGAAAGCTACGGCGTCGCTAATGGTAGCAGTGATATTGTCGTTGTCGTCGAGGCTGTGTCGCTGACAAGAGTCGGTAATAATCTTAAGATGGTGTCGGTTAGCAATCTCTTTGATACGTTTCATGTCGCACTCGCGGCCATATAGATGTACGGGCATGACGGCTACGGTCTTGTCGTTGATAAGAGGCTCTATGAGATTGCAATTTATATTATAGTCGGTAATGTTGACATCGCAAGGTACGGGCATTAGTCCGGCGCGCGTGATAGCTTCAAACGAGGCAATGAAAGTGTGTGCGCTGACGACAACTTCACTTCCATCGTTCCATAAATAAAGAGCTTTCATGGCACTTAAAGCTGCAGTGAGTGCGTCAAGTCCGTTCGCGGTGCTTATGCAATGCTTTGTTCTATTACCTTTTGCCCAGCTTTGCTCGAATTCATAAACGTTACTATCGTTCAAGTACAGTCCCGAGCGCATGGTATGTAGGGCGGCTTGCTCTATCTGTGGCATACATTCGGCATTAAGCTGGCGGAGATCGAGATATGGTATCTTCATAGCGTGATTTTGTAGGTGTCGTAACATACTCCGCGTCCTCCGAAGCCTTCTTTTTGTAGGGTCAAGCCGTAATTGAGCGAACCGTCGCGCTCTGTGGAAATGCCGAAGTCGAACCAAGAGCATTGGCTGATGTTTGTTTCCATGAGAGCACGGCTTATCACGAAGTCAAGTGCTCCGCATTTTCTGCCTTCATGCGATGCTGCAAGGTACTGTGTGTGTGCGACATTTGGGGAAAGGTAGATTACAGCTCCTGCCAAAAGGTTGGCCTTGTCTTTGGCAGTATATAACAATATCTTGTCAGGAAAGCGAGTGTGCAATAGCCATAATTCATCTGCAGTGTGTACAGGCTGCGTGTTGTGATGCTCTTTCAGTACCTTGCTCAGCAGTTTATGAAAATCGTACCATTCTTGTTCGCTCTCACCAACGATGAAACGCAGAGCTTGCTTGTGCGCTTTAACTAAATTGCGACGACGAAGTTCGCTCCAATGGAGTGGGGTCGTCATGTTGATAGCCTGGCTCAAGTTACGCTCTGTCAACTGCCCGCCAAGGCGGTGAATGAGGTATAGTTGCTCGTCGTTAGCTTGTGTGCTATATATATATGGTATAGATTTTATTATAATTTCGGTCGCTCCCAGTTGGCTCCTATAATAATCTAACGAGGACAATACTATCTCTTCCATTATTTTGACATGGGTTAAGGGGGCAAAAATATAACTACCGTAAGTTAACCCCTCGTGTGAGACTATTATTTGATCATTTTTACGACTATGACAAGCCGGTAGTAGGGCTATAATTCGTTCGTTTTTGTCTGTGAAAATGAGGCTTGCGTCTTTAAATTTATCGGCATGGTAGTCCATATAGCCACGCAGGTGCAGCAGAGTGGAATTCTTGGCTTTCTGTACGAATTTGTCCCACAGTCTCTCCATGTCGGCGTTATATCTAAGGATTTTTACCATATCTCTTTATTCCTGCTCGTCGTTTGTTTGCCTTAGCTCCTCAAAATCATTGATATAACCGCTCGCGTCATAATCGCCGGAGGCAAAGGTTAGGCATACGGCATTTGGAGAAAAATCCTCGAGCCTGCACCACACCATAGGCGGAATGATAACGCCATTGTTAGGAGAGTCCATAACAAAAACTTTTTCTTCTCGACCATCACTGAGAGTCAATTTGAAACTACCACTGACAGCACAGACCATCTCCCAGCAAGTCCTATGGGCATGTTCGCCTCTCACCGCCATAGCGTCGACTCCGTGAATCCAAAATACACGTTCTGGTTTGAATGGCAGTAGCTCAGTTGCAATCTCGCGATCAAGTAGCGTAAGACTACCTCGCTTATCTGCGAAAGTGGGCAAGTTTATTGTTGTGCAGTGATCAATAAGTCGCAGTGTATCTCTATCTTGTTCTCTCATATTGATATTTAGTGCCATGCGTCTACTGAACTTAGCGCAGCGACTGTAATCCTTAGTTTTGCAAAGATAGGAAAAATTTTGGGAACTATATACATGTCGTCATGGCATAGTGCAAATACAGTCAGAAATGGCTGTATTTTTCATACATATCATGGTTTCAATGGTATGTGGAATTGCGTGTATATGTCGCAAATTGCTAAAAAATAGAGGTAAATCTTTGTTATGTAATGGGAAATATGTAATTTTGCACGCCGATTATTATCAAAGGGTCCCGAATGGTAGGGGCTCGGAGAGTATTAGAAACTACCCGGAGTGTGCTGTGTGGGCTTTGGCTGATACTCGGCGGACGAAGGGTAAAGTATTAACAAACGTGCATGATGCCGTGTGTCTCTTTGTAGGAAACGGCAGAGTGTAAGCAAAAACCATTAAACAAGTGAACACTTTAAGTTACAAAACCATCTCTGCCAAGAAAGAAACAGTGCAGAAAGAATGGGTTGTTGTGGACGCTACCGATCAAATCCTCGGTCGTCTGGGCTCAAAGGTTGCCAAGTTGTTGCGCGGAAAGTACAAGCCTAACTTTACTCCCCATGTGGACTGCGGCGACAACGTGATCGTAATTAACGCTGATAAGGTTAAATTGACCGGCAAGAAGTGGACCGACAGAATCTACTATCATTACACCGGCTATCCCGGCGGTCAGCGCGAGAATACGCCTGCCAGCATTATGGCTAAGCCTAATGGTGCAGAGCGCTTGATGCGCAAGGTGGTAAAAGGAATGCTCCCCAAGAACAGGTTGGGCGCTCAGTTGCTAGGTAACCTTTATGTTTATGCCGGCAGCGAGCACAAGCAGGAGGCGCAAAATCCTAAGAATATTGATATTAACCAGTATAAATAATTTAGCAAGATGGAAGTTATTAACGCATTAGGCCGTCGCAAGAGCGCTGTAGCTCGGGTGTATGTTACCGCAGGTACTGGTAAGATTACTATCAACAAGCGCGATCTCACTGAATATTTTCCTTCTGCCATTTTGCAGTATGTGGTTAAGCAACCGCTGGAGCTCCTTGAAGTTGCTGAGAAATATGATATTAAGCTCAATATCTTCGGTGGTGGCTTTACTGGTCAGTCGCAGGCTGCTCGTTTGGCTATTGCTCGCGCATTGGTTAAGATAAACGCCGAGGATAAGTCCGCTCTGCGCAAGCAGGGGCTTATGACTCGCGATAGTCGTGAGGTAGAGCGCAAGAAGCCGGGTCGTCCAAAGGCACGTCGCAGATTCCAGTTCAGCAAGCGTTAATGTTATATATACCATATTTATATAGCTTACGTGAAATAGAGTTTAGTATCTAAATTGCCTTGACCCTGACTGCAAAGAATGGCTACTTGGCGATTGGGTTAAAAATTTTAACGTCAAAAAGAAAGTAAACATTTAACATTTATGGCAAGAACAAATTTTGAACAACTATTGGAAGCCGGCTGTCATTTCGGCCACATGAAGAGAAAGTGGAATCCTGCTATGGCTCCTTATATTTTTATGGAGCGTAACGGTATTCATATCATTGATTTGCATAAGACTGTAGAGAAAATCGACGAGGCTGCTGAGGCTATGAAGCAGATTGCGAGGTCTGGCAGAAAAATTCTCTTCGTTGCTACCAAAAAGCAGGCTAAGGAACTTGTTGCCGAGAAAGCTGCATCTGTTGGTATGCCGTTTGTGAACGAACGTTGGCCGGGTGGTATGCTAACCAACTTTGCTACGATCCGCAAGGCTGTGAAGAAGATGGCTACCATTGACAAGATGACTCAGGACGGCACGTTCTCCAATCTCTCCAAGCGCGAGTTGCTTCAGATTACGCGTCAGAGGGCTAAGCTTGAGAAAAACCTCGGTTCTATTGCTGATCTCGTACGTCTTCCGTCTGCTCTTTTTGTAGTTGACGTGATGAAGGAGAATATTGCTGTGCATGAGGCTAACCGTTTAGGTATTCCCGTGTTCGGTATTGTTGACACCAACTCTGATCCTCGTAATATCGATTTCGTAATTCCGGCTAACGATGATGCTACCAAGAGCGTAGAGGCTATCCTCGACGCTGTGTGTGGTGCTATTGCTGAAGGTTTGGAAGAGCGCAAGGTTGAGAAAGCTGATGCCGAGGCTGCTGAAGCACAGGCTGAGGCTGAAGCCGGCGAGGGAAAGGGGCGTCGCCGTCGTACACGTACTCGCATTGAGACGCCTGCAGAGGAAGCTACTTCTGCTACAGAGGAAGCTCCTGCTGCAGAATAAAGTTAAAATCTTACAACTTAAATACTATTTTATTATTAAGATTATGGCAGTTACAATTGCTGATATTCAGAAACTTCGTAAGCTCACTGGTGCCGGTATGAGCGACTGTAAGAAGGCTCTGGAGGAGACAAATAATGATATTGATGCCGCAGTAGAGGCTATCCGTGCTAAGGGTAAGGCTGTTGCTGCCAAGCGTTCTGACCGAGAGGCATCTGAGGGATGCGTGCTTTGCAAAGCTGTGCCTGGTTTCGCTGCAACTATCGCACTCAAGTGTGAGACGGACTTTGTTGCAAACAATGCCGACTTTATTAAGTTGACTCAAGACATTCTTGATCTTGCAGTTGCAAATAAGTGCAAGACTCTTGACGAGGTAAAGTCGTTGCCTCTTGGCAGCGGTGATGTGGCACAGGCTGTTGTTGATCGCAGTGGTATTACTGGCGAGAAGATGGAGCTTGATGGCTACAAGGTTATAGAGGGTGATAATGTCTCTGTCTACAACCATCAGAATAAGAATATTCTCTGTACGATGGTGCAGCTCTCTACTGGTGTAGGTGAGACTGTTGGTCATCAGGTTGCAATGCAGGTTGCCGCAATGAATCCCGTTTCTATCTCTGAGACTGATGTACCTGAGCAGGTAAAGGAGAACGAGATGAAAGTAGCGATTGAGAAGACTATGGAGGAGCAGGTAGAGAAGGCTGTGCAGGCTGCACTTAAGAAAGCTGGCTATAATCTCTATATTGCCGAGAATGAGGAGCACCTTGCCGAAGGTATTGCCAAGGGTAATATTACGGAGGCTCAGGCTGACGATATTCGTCGTATTAAGACAGAAACCGCAGCTCAGAAGCAGGCAAATATGCCGCAGGAAATGGTGCAGAAAATTGCACAAGGCCGCATGAACAAGTTCTACAAGGAGTCTTGCCTCCTCAATCAGGACTATATTATGGATGGCAGCAAGACTGTTAGTGCTTTTATCAAGGAGGCTGACAAGGATTGCACTGTTCTGGCATTTACTCGTTTCACTCTCCGTGCAGAGTAAAACGCAGACAATAAAATTAAAATTTGCGCCTCATGTCTTTATGATATGAGGCGTAAATTAGTTTGTTTATTTTCGTAATTCGATACGGAAAGTGGTGCCTTTGCCAAGTTCGGAGGATTTTACAAATATTTTGCCTTTGTGATATTTCTCTACAATACGTTTGGCAAGCGAAAGTCCCAATCCCCAGCCACGTTGTTTTGTGGTGTAACCAGGCTCAAAAACGGAGTTGAATTGGCCTTTGGCAATTCCTTTGCCTGTGTCGCTGATTTCAATAATAATGCGTTTGATTTCTTCGTGTACGCTGATTTCAATGCGTCCTTTGCTGCCCATAGCATCTATGGCATTCTTGCAGAGATTTTCTATTACCCATTCAAAAAGAGAAGCGTTCATCATAACGTGGCACTCCTGCTTAGGCAGATAACAGACAAACTTCACATTCTGTGATGAACGAGGTTTAAGGTAATTGACCACGTGCCAGATAACTTCATTCACGCTCTCTATTTGTGGTTCAGGTAGCGAGCCTATCTTAGAGAAACGCTCAACAATAAGATTTAAGCGGTCTATATCTTTAGCAAGCTCAGGCAGTATAGGGTCTTCGGGATAGTTGTCGCGTAATATCTCCATCCATGCTATTAACGAGGAAATAGGAGTGCCGAGTTGATGGGCAGTCTCCTTTGTTAGACCTACCCACACTCGGTTTTGCTCGGCTCTCTGTGAACTGACGATGACAAATAGTATGATGATTGCGAACAGCGCGAGGATTGTTATCTGGATATAAGGATAGATTGCCAAGCGTTTAAGTACCAAAGAGTTGCCGTAAAGAATCTCCAGATATTGTACATTTGCAAGAGTATCGGCCTCTATCTCGTTTGCGATATAACTGATTTTAATGTTGTGGTCTGTTTGGCGCATCTCGTTGACTTCGTTGTGCAAATTTTCGATAGAATCGGCAGTAGAGAGTCTACTAAAATCAATGTTGCGCGTCAGTTCTACCTCGCCATCGTCATTGAGCACGATGACAGGGATAGTATTGTTGGTGTTCAGTATTTTCAGTACTAAGTTAAGGTCGGTATTTTCGTCTGCATTGTTGAGCGAGTGCATGGCCTCTGCCCAGATAGCCATCTTACTGGCAGCTTCTTTCTCAAGGTCTTTGACTAAGAAATGCGAATACACTAACGATATGATAGCAATAATAACTGCCAACATAATAAGAATGTATTTTATTCTCTTTGTCTTATTTTTCCATGCCATATTGTGTAAACGTTATTTTGCACGGTTTATTGTATTTATCTTCCTATGCGATGAAAAAAATAGGCAAAAAAATAAGGATTGTTTGTCTCCCGACATACAATCCTTGCTAACCTTAAATCTAATACCATGAAAACTGATGCAAAGGTAAGCCTTTTTGTGATAACCACCAAATTTTTACGTGAAAAAATGCGAAATAATTGAAAAAACTTGCATAACGCCCATTTTTCCGACATTATTATTCAATTTGAAGTACTAAACCTTTGAGATATTCGCCCTCGGGGTGGTAAATGTTGATAGGGTGATCTGCAGGTTGATGAAGCTGGTGAAGAATGCGGACAAAACGTTTGCTTTGCGCAGCGGCAGTGAATACTGCAAGGCGGAATAACTCTTTGCTTACGGCCTGCGAACAGCTAAAGGTAAACAAAATCCCTCCTGGCTTGATTTTTTGTATAGCTTTTGCGTTGAGGCGTGTGTACCCTTTTAGGGCGTTGTGCAGTGCATCGCGATGCTTAGCAAAGGCAGGCGGGTCAAGGATTATTAAGTCGTAGCTATTGTCCATCTCTGCCAAGTAACGGAAAGCATCTGTGGCATAAGCTTTGTGATGAGGCGCGTCGGTAAAATTAAGAGCCACATTGCGTTGAGTAACATCAATGGCGCGTTCAGAACTGTCGACGGAATGTACTTCTATGGCCTTTCCACGCAAAGCATATACAGAGAAGCCACCAGTGTAGCAGAACATATTGAGCACTTTCTTGTTGCGGGCATAATGTTCCAATAGTGTGCGGTTATCGCGCTGGTCAAGGAAAAATCCTGTCTTCTGTCCTTTCAGCCAATCGATATGAAAACGTAAGCCATTCTCGGTAGCAACAAAATCTATAGGCTTGCCCATTAGAAATCCAGACTCCTCATCAAGCCTTGCTTTGTAGGGCAGTGTTGTCTCGCTCTTATAGTAGATACATTGCAGCTCGGGTATTAGTTCTTGCAGCGCGGCAGCAATCTCTTTGCGCTGCAGATGCATACCTACGCTGTGGGCCTGCATCACGGCAACCGCACCGTAGATGTCAACAATGAGACCCGGCAATTGATCACCCTCGCCGTGAATAAGACGAAACATATTGTTGTCCGCTCTAATTATGCCAATATCATGTCGCATGGCAAGAGCAGCCCCAATACGCTTACGCCAGAAAGTATCGTCAATCTCCGTTTCTGTAAAGCTAAGTATTCGCACTGCGATGGAGCCAATTTGATAGTGTCCAATGCCGAGATACTCGCCTTCAGCAGAGATAACTTTTACTATATCGCCTTCTGTTATATTGTTGCTCGGCTTGACTATTGCGCCAGAGAACACCCAAGGGTGAAATCTTCGCAGGCTTTGGTCTTTACCTTTGCGCAGGGTGATTATTTTATACATAGTCGTTTGCTTTTTCCTTCAATAATTTTTCTTGCCAGATTGCAAACATGCGATTATCGTCCATTGGCGCGATATATTCGTAATCCTCGCCTGTACGGAAGCGTAGCAATTGACGGTAAATCTGTAAACATGCCCAAGCGTCTATTGCCGCATATCGTTTTTGGCCGTCCGTGAGTTCAGTGGCCTCCCAATTAGTTAGCCGCTTGCTTTTGGATATTTTTTTTCCGAAGATGTTGGCGTAGATCTTTTGCAGACTCATGTCAAGAATGCCGACTTCCTTTACCATCTTCTGGAGCTCTATGTGGCGCATCTTCTGGAGCTTACGTCGTTGGTTGAGTGCACGAATGTCCTCGCGGATTGCCAGCCCGATCTTCAGCTGATTTGGGTTATTTAGCATCTCGGATAGACTATCAGGGATACCGATGCGATGTAAGCGGAAAAGAAAGCAGGTATCGTCGGTGGATAGTTGCAAAAGAGCGACTTTGTGGATTTGTGTACTATTGAAAGAGGGGCGAGTCTCTGTGTCAAGCCCAATAGTGTCGAATTTGCTAAGATAGGCAACTGCTTTGTCGCATTCTTCTTCGGTTGTAATGGTAAAAATCCTGCCCGTAAATTGCTCTAACGGCATCTCATCGACTAAACGCTTGTCTATCTGTGCGTGTATCTCTATCATACGGCGTCAATCTTCATTCTCCATTTGCTGATAGAGGATGTCGTGTAAGGCTCGCATCACATTGACGCATTTTTGCCCCCAATATTCGCGAAAATTGTCCAGCACATCGCCTAAAGCAGCAGTCATCAACTCTTCCACTCCGTCGCGATAGACAGCGAGGAAGTTACGAAGATCCTGATAGATGTCGGTAAGCTCTTCCGACACACTGCGCAGTATCGGTTTGTCGCTATATTTCATGTCTTCCACAAAGACATCGAGGTACTCGTCGTAGCGTCCTAACAATTGATATATGCCGTTGCGCACAAAGTTGTAGTCTTCCTCCGTAACCTGCGAATCAATACCGAGTAGATTATCTGTCGTAGTTGTTTCTAAAAGCGCGCTACCTTTTATATATATATAAGGTAGTGATATGAGCATGGCTTGTATAAATTCACGGGGCATAGCTTCGCGACAATGCTCTAATTTGAGACAATAATCTGCCGCTGCTTTTACAAAGTCGACTACTCCTGTGGAATAAACAATGTCTTGCATTTGTTTTTCATATATTTTGCCGCAAAATTAGCAAAATATCACTAATTTTGCCGTGTTTTCAAGACAAAAACACAACTACTAATGCTAACAATCAATCAGATTATTGAGAATAAAGAGGCCGTTATTGCAGGTCTCCACAAGAAACATTTTGCTGATGCCGAAGCTGTTATAGAGCGTGTGCTTGCAGTTAACAATCAGCGCCGCGAAGCACAGACACACCTCGATGACAATCTCGCGCAGCAGAACAAGATAGCCAAATCTATAGGTCTGCTTATGCGAGACGGCAAGCGCGACGAAGCCGAGCAGGCCAAGGCCGAGGTAGCTAATCTCAAGGCCGTTTCCAAGCAGCTGCAAGAGCAGAAAGCAGAGGCGGAGGAAGCACTTCGTCAGCTACTTTACACTATTCCCAATATTCCCTATGCAGAAGTGCCCGAAGGCGTGGGAGCAGAGGATAACGTAGTTGTGAAAACCGTACAAGTTACCGATAGTCTATGCCCAAATCTGGAAGAAAGTAAACAGCCCTTAGGGCTGCCCCATTGGGAGCTGGCAAAGAAATACAACCTCATAGACTTTGACCTCGGTGTCAAGATTAGTGGAGCCGGTTTCCCCGTATACATAGGATGGGGCGCTCGTCTGCAACGCGCGCTTATCAACTTCTTCCTCGACGAGGCGCGCAATGCAGGTTACACAGAGGTAATGCCGCCCACCGTTGTCAACCAGGCAAGCGGTTACGGCACAGGTCAGCTCCCTGACAAGGAAGGACAAATGTATCACTGCACGGCTGACGACCTCTATCTAATACCGACGGCAGAGGTACCGGTAACGAATATATATCGCGATGTTATTCTTGAGGAGAGCGAATTGCCTATCAAAAACTGCGCATACACAGAATGCTTCCGCCGTGAAGCCGGTAGCTACGGCAAAGATGTGCGCGGTCTCAATCGTTTGCATGAATTCTCCAAAGTCGAGATTGTTCGTGTCGATACTCCAGAGCATTCCGCCGAAAGCCATAAGGAAATGCTCGACCATGTAGAGAACCTTCTTATCAAGTTGGAGTTGCCCTATCGTATTCTGCGCCTTTGTGGCGGCGACATGAGTTTTACTGCTGCTATTTGCTATGACTTCGAAGTTTACTCCAAAGCTCAGCAGCGTTGGCTTGAGGTTAGCTCTGTTTCCAATTTCGACACCTATCAGGCCAATCGCTTACATTGCCGTTATCGTAAGGATGGTAAGAAAATCACGCTCTGTCATACTCTAAATGGTTCTGCTCTTGCACTACCTCGTATCGTTGCCGCCTTGTTGGAGAACAATCAAACACCGGACGGTATCCGTGTGCCTGCTGCCTTGCAGCCTTATCTTGGTACGGATATGATAAAGTGATATAGACATCAGTTATCGTAGTACGATTGTTGCTATCACTGACTAAACTTTAGCAAACACACAGCCGCCGGCACTCGATGTGCCGGCGGCTGCTCTATTTAGCGCCAAGGGC
>JAFLUU010000042.1 GCA_022508585.1 Prevotellaceae bacterium
GCGGATAGCAAAGGCGAGAGCGTAGCGACAATCCCCGTCGAAGTTCGCAGAAAAGGCCTCCGCGCGCGATTTTTGAGCCTCGACACACGATTTATTGTCGTGAAAAATGAAAAAATCTTATAAGAATTTTCAAAAAATCTTATATAAATTCCCGGAAATTCTTATAAGGTTTTTTAGAAATTCTTATATGAATTTTTGAAGTTTCACGATGAAAAAACAAACGCCGAGACTCAAAAATCACGCACGAAGGCCTTTTCTGTGAGTCCGCACGACATTTCAAAACACGAGCCGGACTTTTCTTGCAGTCTGCACGACATTGCGTCTGACTTATAGAGTATACAGTAAAAGTTTGGCTTGAGAAATGGTAAGGAGAAAAATCTAAATTTTTCATAAATGGAGATTATAAATTTGCAGAATAGCTAACCTTTTCGCGCACTTTGCACTAATTTTGCACTTGCAACTATACAATAGGCGGAAATTACCTTTGTGATACGCGGCAACAACATACTGAGCAAGAAGTGGTGCGAAATGCTCTTTGAGCAGCGCAACACCGACTATGGTGCCTACCAATTGCGGCGACAAACGGGGCACCGCTACGCCATCGCCCTCATTTGGCTCGGTGCTGTGCTGATTGCGTTGCTTACGCCTATCATTGTAGCAATGATTATCTTCGCTACTCCGCCGCCGGTATATGATATTGGCGACAACATAACGCGTATAGACGGGGTGCGCATCAAGGAGGCACGCCCCAACCGCCGACCGAAAGAGAAGAGCGAGCCGGAGATGAGCGAGAAGGCCGAACCGACAGTTGAGGACTTGGACCCGGTTGCCGAAATGCTTACCGTGATACAGGAAGAGCCTATTGACCCCGAAAAGGTTAAGGATATTTCCAAAGACTCCATAGATGTGCTCAAAAAGGAGGCCAAATTAGAACTTGCCATTGACGAGGAGCGCACCGACGGCATCATTGTCGACTCCATTCCGCGCTATCCGGGCGGAATCAGTGCGTTTATGAAGTGGCTCGACAGCACTATGGTCTATCCGCCGGCTGCCGTGAGGCAGAGGGTGCGTGGTACTGTTATGGTTGCCTTCATTGTGGAATCGGACGGCAGCACTGCGGACATTCGCGTAGTCAAGGGAGCGAACAAGATGCTCAACAACGAGGCCTTGCGCGCGCTGCACCTGATGCAAAACTGGCTTCCGGCACGCAAGAACGGACATCCTGTTCGCTCGCAGGTTACTTTGCCTGTAGTATTTGACTTTTAATAGTTTGTTTTCTAATATAGTAAATCGAAATATGCTATCTCACGACCAATTACTCGAACAAGTAAACGCCACCATTGCGGCTATAGAATACCCTGTCTGCCCGGAGGGACTGTATGAGCCTATCGAATACGCTCTCTCCATAGGCGGCAAACGCATTCGCCCCGTTATGCTGCTACTCGCCGCGCAGGCTCTCGGCGCTGACATTAAGAAAGCCATGACTGCCGCCGTAGGCTTGGAAACATACCACAACTACACCCTGCTGCACGACGATCTAATGGACCGCGCCGACGTGCGGCGCGGTATGCCCACCGTTCATCGCAAGTGGGACAGCAATACGGCCATCCTGTCGGGCGACTCGATGCTGGTGCTCGCCTGTCAGCAAATATTGTCCACCGAGTTGCCCAACGTGCATGAGGCAATGAGCCTCTTTGTCAAGACTGCGCTTGAAATAGGCGAGGGACAGCAATACGACATGAACTTCGAGACCCGTACCGACGTTACGCAAGATGAGTATATCGAGATGATAAGACTCAAGACCTCTGTGCTGATAGCCTGCGCCGCCAAGATGGGGGCTATACTCGCCGATGCACCGGCGGAAGTGGCCGACCAACTCTACAAGTTCGGCGAACAAGTGGGTCTTGCCTTCCAACTGCAAGACGACCTCTTAGATGTCTACGGCAATCCCGATGTCTTCGGCAAGCGCATAGGCGGCGACATATTGTGCAACAAGAAAACCTTCCTTGCCATAAACGCATTTCAACTGGCCGACGACCGCCAGCGCGCGGAGCTCGACCATTGGGGCAGTCTTACCGACTTTAACGAACAAGAGAAGATTGCAGCAGTTACTGAAATCTATAATCAGCTGGATATTAAGACCATTACCTCCGAGAAGATAAACTATTACTTTATAGAGGCGCAGCATACTCTCGATGCGGTAGAGATGTCCGAAGAAGGTAAGCAGTTGTTGCGTGATTTCGCCAACTCGCTGCTTGGTAGAGACGCGTAAACAGATCTACCCTACCTCCCACTGACACAAAAAAGTATCCATGACTTTTATTGACACCCACGCACATATTTACGAAGACGACTTTGCCGACGACATCGACCAAGTAATCTTGCGCGCTCGCGAGGCTGGTGCGCAAAAAGTGCTGCTTCCGCCCATTGACGAGGCCTCTACACTCAAAGCCGTCGAGCTAAGTCGCCGTTTCCCCGACTTTTGCCACCCGATGATTGGTCTGCACCCGGAGGAGGTCAAGGAAAATTATTTGGCTATCCTGCAACGGTTGGAGAAGATGCTGATTGCTGACCGCCAGAAAGTGCGGCCAGAATTTATAGCCGTGGGTGAAGTCGGCCTCGACTACTATTGGGATAAGGAGCATAAGCAAGAACAACGCGAGGCTTTCATCGCTCAAATAGAGTGGGCAGCAAAGTATGACCTGCCCCTTATGATACACTCGCGCAACGTGGGTAGCGACTTGTTAGACTGCCTTAAACCTTGGCGCGACAGGCTTAAGCGCGGCGGCGTGTTCCATTGCTTTAGCGGCAGCGCAGAAACGGCACGCGAGCTTATGCATTTATGCCCTAACTTCTATTTCGGTATCGGTGGCGTGCTTACTTTCAAAAAATCCAACTTGCCGGAAACGATAAAAGACATTCCGCTTGAGCGTATAGTAGTTGAAACGGACTCCCCTTACATGGCTCCGACCCCGATGCGCGGCAAACGCAATGAGCCGGCTTATATACCTTATATAATCGAGCGCCTCGCGGAAGTTAAAGAGATCAGTCCTTCGGAAGTCGTCGAGCAAACGACACACAACGCCCTCAAAATTTTCTTTACTACTACGCAGTAGAAGAAGAATTTACACTCTTTTACTGAACAAATATTAGATATAGTATTCTGCGGAATCGACAAGACCTGCACGCAAAGCATAACGCGTAGCTTCGTAAGCTGTATTGATACCAAGTTTACGGAAAATGTTCTTGCGATGTGTGTTAACCGTATGAAAACTGGAGTAACGAGCGATGGCTATCTCCTTAGTCGTTTTACCTTGAGCAATCTCTCGCAAGATTTCTTTCTCCGTCTTTGTAAGTTGAATGTTTACAGATTCGCGGCGAGAGGGTACGCTAAGCAGTTGCTCCATAATAGCGTTGCTAACATAGCGTTGCCTGCGAGTAGCGCAGCGCAAAGCCTGGTCGAGCTCATAGATAGCACATTGCTTACCAACGAGACAAAATGACGCGCCCTCCGCAGAAATGCGCGAAACGAAGTCGTCGGTCATTTCATCGCTAACCAGCACCCAGTGAACCTCGCGAAATCGCTGCGCCATCATAATAAATTCCTCGACATCATTGAAATCAAAAAGCGCAAAATCAATAATCACAACAGCCTCAGCATCGTGCTGCAACAGAACGGCTAAACGTGCTTTACCATCGACAATCCGCACTTCGGCATCGTCAATTCTATGGCATAGCTGCTCAAAACCTAAGCGCGTGAGTTCTTGATTATCTGCGAGAACAAATAACATTTCGTTTGCAAAGTTAGTGAAAAATAAGGAATTGAAGAAAACTATTAAAACATTTAAGTTCGTAAAAACTTCTTATTTGTGCGTAAAATAAAAATCCGCCCAAGCCTAAGCCTAGACGGACCAGAAAAACCACAATAGATTACTTCCTTAATATTCTGTAGTAATTCTTGTACAAAGAAAGTTCTCAACCTTCACTTTCTACATTTCACAATTAAAAACAAACAACTATTTCCTTAGAGCGGATACTCATCGAAGGCATAGAGCACGGTTGACAGATAGCGTTCGCCAGTGTCTGGCAAGATTACGACTATCTTCTTACCTGCGTTCTCAGGACGCTCCGCAAGTTTGCGCGCAGCTGCCACTGCCGCACCAGAGCTAATACCCACAAGCAGGCCTTGAGTAGCCGCGAGCTGTCGACTGGTCAAAATTGCGTCATCATTCTCTATGGTAATGATCTCGTCTACCACATCGGCATCGTAAGTCTTAGGTACAAAGCCGGCACCTATGCCCTGAATCTTGTGCGGACCGCTCTGACCGCCGCTAAGCACAGGCGAACTGGCGGGTTCTACTGCCGCGACCGTGATATTAGGATTGAGTTCCTTGAGCCTCTTGCCGATACCGCTGACCGTACCACCAGTGCCCACACCACCAACAACAATATCAACCTGTCCGTCTGTGTCGTGCCAGATCTCTTCAGCCGTGGTGTGGTAGTGAATTTCTGGATTAGCGGGATTTTCAAACTGCTGGAGAATGATAGAACCGGGAATTTGGGCGTTCAGTTCATTGGCGCGAGCAATAGCTCCTTTCATGCCGTCCTTACCTGGCGTGAGATCGACTTTCGCTCCATACGCCTTGACAAGGTTTCGGCGCTCTATGGACATCGTGTCAGGCATAGTGAGAATAAGTTTATAACCCTTGACAGCGCTAATGAAAGCAAGGCCAACGCCCGTGTTGCCAGAAGTAGGCTCTATGATTGTAGCGCCTGGAGTAAGTATGCCGTCCTTCTCTGCTGCCTCGACCATGGCCAAAGCAATGCGATCCTTGATACTTCCTGCGGGATTAAAGTACTCTAATTTACCGATAATGATAGCATTAAGGTTCTTCTGCTTAGAATATGTTGCCAGCTCAAGCAACGGAGTATTGCCCACAAGTTCTGCAAGTTGCTTTGCTATCTTTGTCATTGTATTCTGATTGTTTAATGTTATTATTATATCGTGTTAAATTGCCTACATATTATTCTTAATTGTCTTGTTTTTAAATTTTTGCGAACGCTTGATCAAGGTCGACAATAATATCATCTATATGCTCCACACCAATAGAGAGGCGCACAGTCTGCGGAGTGATGTGCTGTTCGGCAAGCTCCTCAGGCGACAGCTGAGAGTGAGTCGTGGTATAAGGATGGATAACCAGACTCTTCACATCGGCCACATTTGCCAGCAGCGAGAAAATTTGCAGATTATCGATGAACTTCCAAGCGTCCTCTTGCGTGCCCTTAATCTCGAAAGTAAAGATTGAGGCAGCACCGTTGGGGAAATAACGCTGATACAGAGCATAGTCTTTATGTTCAGGGAGCGATGGATGATTAACTTTTGCCACCTTCGGATGATTGTTAAGATAATTAACAACCTTAAGTGCATTCTCAACATGACGCTCTATGCGTAATGGTAAACTTTCCACACCTTGAAGCAAAATCCACGCATTGAACGGAGAGATTGCTGCCCCCATGTCGCGAAGTAATACGGCACGAATACGAGTAACAAAGGCAGCAGGGCCAGCTACATCGGCAAAAACTGCACCATGATAGGAAGGATCGGGCTTGGCAAGTGTTGGAAATTTATCAGCGTGAGCCTTAAAGTCAAATTTACCACTGTCAACGATAACACCACCGAGACTGCTGCCATGACCACCAATAAACTTGGTTGCACTATGTATCACGATGTCAACACCATATTCGATAGGACGAATAAGAATGGGAGCGAAAGTATTATCTACGATGAACAGCACGCCGTGCCTGTGTGCAATTTCGGCGATACCCTCAAAATTGGCAACATCAGAGTTGGGATTACCAAGAGTCTCGGCAAGGATTACCTTTGTATTAGGCTTTATGGCAGCCTCAAGCGCTGCGAGGTCATTAACCTTTACGACAGTATAATCTACGCCTTGAGTGCTAAGGGTGTGGGTTACAAGATTGTAAGTTCCGCCATAGAGATTGTCGGCAGCGATGAGATGATCTCCGCTTTGAAGCACATTCTGCAGAGCATAGGTTATAGCTGCCGCACCACTGGCCACCGCCAAACCGGCAACACCACCTTCAAGTGCACAAACTCTCTCTTCCAACACAGCTTGCGTGCTGTTGGTAAGACGACCATAGATATTGCCGGCATCACGCAGACCAAAACGATCAGCAGCGTGCTGTGAATTGCGAAAAACATAAGAAGTAGTCTGATAAATAGGTACCGCGCGTGCATCAGATGCGGGATCCGGTTTTTCTTGCCCAACATGAAGGGCTAAAGTCTCTACATGTAGTTTGTTCTGTGCCATAATATTATTGATTTAGAATGTTATTATTTTCCTTTGTACCTCCCCTGATGGAGAAGAGAGATTGTTTGTTTCTCGATGCAAAGGTACGGAGACTTTTCTCCTTAGACAATACCATAAACTCGGCAAAATACATACCACATTTGTGTTACACTGCTTCATCTTGTATCAAACTTGTTTTTACTTGCCTGTGCATTTTTTGAGTTATACATAACATTTATTTACGTACTCGTAAAAACAAACTGCATACAGACACCAAACTAAACGCGAATGCGTTTTCTAAAAAAGAGTTCTAGTGTTACTGTAAAGCAGAGGAATAATCACAGCGCTAAGTTTTTTGGGGCATATTTATTTTATCAGAAAAACATGAAACTTAGGATTTTTCTACCATTTTTAGTACTCCCCTTCTGCGGCACAAAACGGCGGCATATTATATTTGACCTACGTTCTTCACTTTTTGTGGCATCGACTTGTTGGCCTGTATACGAAACATGAATGTAAGAAATTCGTACTTTTATTCCATAATTGCTACGACATTATACTATTAAACTGCACCAACTTCGCTTAGCGTAACAAGCTTGTTGACAATGGCATAAATAGTGAGACCGGAGGGAGAATGAATCTGGAGTTTACGTGCAATGTTGCGGCGATGAGTGGTAACCGTGTTGACAGAAAGACAAAGCTTGTCGGCAATTTCCTTATTAGAGAATCCGCGAGCTACACACACCACAATTTCCTGCTCACGGGCGGAGAGTTCTGTAGAAAGCGTGCCTTGGGAATTACTTTGGCTTTCCTCTCCAGACAGAGAAACAACACGATCGTCACGATCACGCTCGAGCTTATGCACAGCAGGGGCGAAAATATAATCTTCAACATTGCAGTGGAGGGCCAAATCCTCCTCTGCTTGATAAATGGAGATAATAACCGAGTTTAGGCGCTCGTTGTTCTCCGTTTGAGGGTAATATTGGATAAATAGCTTCTTCAGTTCGCGTAATTTGCTGTTAATGCTCTCATTATGCTTTGAGAGCAGGTGTCCTCGGTCGGCAGGAAGCGCCTGATTGTCCACAAGACGGCAGACATAGGCGAAAACAGTCGTTTCTTCGTAGTCCATGTGTTTACGAACCTCCTCCACATATTCATCAAAGAACTTAAGGACAAGAAAAGCGATCTCGTTTTTTACCGAACAATCGATAGCATTCAACAAATGAAAGCGAATATGCGGAAAAAGATAGTCGAGAAAATAGCGATGAGTGTGGCGAAGATAGTCAAGCAGCGAAGGGACGCTCACATTGTCCACGTCCTGCTGCACAGGCGTGGCGCCGTCCTTCACATAGTTGATAACCGCGAGAAAAGTAGCGGTATCAACACCGCACTGCAGGCACACCTGTTCGATAGTCTTCTCGCCGAAACCAAGAGTAATGCCGAAACGGCTCATTACTTGCAGAAGGCGATAATCATTGGCCAGCACATAGCTCAGCTTATCGGTAGTTTTGTAGTGTACAGGCATCTGTCATCTATTTTTTCGCAGCGAAATTAGCAAAAAAAACGACACGAAAACAAGCAAAGCCGCGACAAAAAACTATAAATACTCAGTCCGTGCACTGTATTTACCTATAAATAAGTATTGCGCACGTGAAGAGAAAGGTGTACTTTTGCCACATTAAAAGAAAATTAGACAATGAAGCTTTCCGAACTGACAACAGGCGCAAAAGGCGTGATAGTTCGTGTAATGGGACATGGCGGTTTTCGCAAGAGAATCGTGGAGATGGGATTTATTAAAGGCCAGACGGTAGAAGTCCTCCTCAATGCTCCGCTGCACGACCCCGTGAAATATAAAATCATGGACTACGAAGTGAGCCTGCGCCGCGCCGAGGCCGAGTTAGTTGAAGTGGTCAGCGAAGAAGAAGCCAAACAATGGGAAGCCTCCCGCAACGGTCTGCAAAGTCTGCCAGCCGACGGGTGCAGCGACCTCATGCACCGATTGGCCAAGGCCAAGGAACGAGAATTGAACGTCGTGTTTGTAGGCAATCCCAACTGCGGCAAGACAAGCCTCTTTAATGTCGCAAGCGGAACGCACGAACGCGTAGGCAATTACTCCGGCGTTACAGTAGACGCCAAGGCCGGTCATTTGGATCTCGACGGCTATAATTTTAACATCGTTGACCTGCCAGGAACTTACTCTCTATCTGCATATACTCCCGAGGAATTATATGTAAGGAAGTACATCATCGAGCAGCATCCCGACATAATTATCAACGTTGTCGACGCAAGCAATCTCGAACGCAACCTTTATCTCACAACTCAGCTCATCGACATGGATGTGCCTATGATTATGGCACTGAATATGTACGACGAGCTGCGTCTAAGCGGCAATAGACTCAACATTGCCCAGCTCGGCACGCTGATAGGTGTGCCCATAGTGCCCACAGTGGGCAAGACGGGCGAAGGAGTCAAGGAGCTGTTCCGTCAAATCATCGAAATAAGCGAAGGACGGCAGAAAACGGCGCGTCATATCCACATAAACCACGGCCAACTGCTGGAACAGATGATAAGTCGTGTCGAGAAAATCATTCGCATCAATCCTGAGCCTCACCATAACTACTCTGCCCGATTTTTAGCTATTAAAATGTTAGAGAACGACCGTCAGGTAGAGGATATCATACATCAGCTCGACAATGCGGACGACATAATTGGAGCCAGGAACCACTGTCAGCAGGAGATAGAGGCCGAAATCCACGAAGACAGCGAGTCAGCCATCACCGATGCCAAATACGGCTTTGTGCAAGGCGCACTGAAGGAGACTTTTACGCGTTCCCACCATTTCAAACGGCAGATAACGGAGCACATAGACGCAGTCGTCACGCACCGTATATGGGGCTACCCTATCTTTTTGGCGCTGATGTATCTGATGTTCTTCTGCACATTCCACATAGGCCAGTACCCGATGGACTGGATAGAGACGGCAGTGGAGTGGACAGGCACTCTGCTGAGCCGGCTGATGAGCGAAGGGCCGCTAAGAGACCTCTTGGTCAACGGTATCGTCAGCGGCGTGGGCGGAGTGATAATATTCCTGCCCAATATCATGATACTCTACGCCTTCATCTCGTGGATGGAGGACAGTGGTTACATGGCGCGTGCCGCATTCATCATGGACAAGATAATGCACAAGATGGGGCTGCACGGCAAGTCGTTCATACCGATGATTATGGGCTTCGGCTGTAACATACCCGCAATCATGGCCACCCGAACGATAGAAGATCGCAAGTCGCGACTGATCACTATGCTCATAGTGCCGCTGATGTCGTGCTCGGCGAGGCTGCCGGTGTATATCATCATTATCGGAGTGTTCTTCCCCACCAACGCAGCCCTCGTATTGTTCAGTTTATATCTCATAGGTATCATCATGAGCATACTGATGGCCAAGCTGTTCAGCCGTTTCGTGGTCAAGGGCGACAGTAGCCCCTTCGTTATGGAGCTACCCCCCTACCGCACGCCATCCATAAAAAGCGTAAGCCGCCATACGTGGGAGAAAGGCAAACAATACCTCAAAAAGATGGGCACAACCATACTCGTAGCCAGCATCATAGTCTGGGCGTTAAGCTACTTCCCCTTGCACGCAGGCTTAAACACCGAGCGCCAAATTGAAGAGAGCTACATCGGCCAACTCGGCAAGGCCGTGGAGCCCTTGATCGCACCCTGCGGACTGCAATGGAAGGAGGGCGTAGCCATAATCGCAGGCGTAGGAGCCAAAGAGATTGTGGCAAGCACAATGTCAGTCCTCTACCATGGCGATATAAGCACCAGCGGCCTCACTCCCCTTACGGCCTTCTCCCTACTCATCTTCGTGCTGCTCTATATGCCGTGCCTGCCGACCTGTATAGGCATCAGAAACGAGTCCGGCCACTGGCGCTGGGCACTATTCACCGCAGTCTACACTACCCTGCTCGCATGGCTTGCCTCTATGGCCGTCTACCAGATTGGAAGCCTGTTCTGACACATCAAAATATGGATATACAATCTATAATAGTCTATATTATCGTAGTTTTTGCAGTAAGCGCAGCGTTAATAACTCTCTGGCGCAAAGTCCGCGCTAAGGATAAATCTTGTAACTGCGGCTGCTACGGCTGCAATAAGTGGCAAGATTGCCCATCGTGTAAACAGCAATGAAAATCACTATGTCGCGATAAGGTTTCACAAAAGGGGTAATATTTCTGAAAAGACCGAAATAAATTCAATTATTATTAATCTTTATTTTTCAGATATACAAATATTTATTATTTTTAGCTCGTGCTACGCGTTAAATTATCGGCGATCTCGGCAAGCAACGCCACATCGGCAGGCAACCAACGCACGGAGTGCAGTTCATTGCTGCCGAGCCAGCGAGCGGAATCGTGCTCATTTAAGTGGAGCGTATCGGAAACCAACTCACACCAGTAACAGTGCATTGTAAGGTGGAAGTCGGGATAGTCCCACTCGATGATGCGCAGTAAATTGCCGATTTCTATTTCGGCATCAAGTTCCTCGCGGATTTCACGCTTGAGGGCTTGGTGCACAGTCTCGCCCACCTCAATCTTACCACCGGGAAACTCCCACCAACCTTTCATCTTGCCGTAGCCGCGCTGCGTGGCAAGAATCTTATTGTCGCGACGAATTACCGCAGCTACGACCTCAATATGCTTCATTTGCTTTTACAATTTCTTCATTGCAAAGGTACATATTTAATAATTCTTCTACAAATTTCATATTTGCATATATGTAATTATAAAAATAAACACTACTTTTGCAAACATAAACCTCAAAACAATTTTGCCTATGACAAATTAGCGTATTCAGTACGCACATCTTAATTTAGAATAAAAGCGTTTTAGTTATATTCTTTGCTGTATTAAAGTTTGCCGACTTAAAAATCCGACAAAGGAATAATAACCAAAATGCTCGCGCGAAAGCGTGGGCTTTTAGTTATCCTGTCGGATCGGGTTACGGCAAACACCTAATACAGCGAGGACAATCTAAAAGTTCCGCGCTTTATTTTTGTGCGTATTTCAATCCAAAAGTTAAAGGAACGCTATCGGAGTAACCTGAAAAGCCGTAAAGTGAGTAAGGAGAACTAAAACATTTTCAAAAATGGATACATATGTAACTATGTGGACATGTAAAAAGTGTCACTTAACAGTTCCGACAAGACAAAAAGATGCAGGATTCATTCTGGGTTATGGTAGGCCAACAGGAGGCTATTGCCCTGTAGATGGTTACAGTCACGAATGGGAAGAAGCAATTGATGGTCATTGGGAGTAAACCAACAACAACCATTATCCAAATCAAGAGGGGCAATTGATATTGCCCCTCTAACATATTATAAATATCTTAAAATAAGATAATTTACATCAATCTTTCATTTGATAATAACTTAGGTATTGGAAGTTAATCTCCATTCAACAGATTCTCTACTAATCGGCAGCCTAAATCGTAGGCGCGCCGGAGGTCGAGGGGGAAGTGCTCTTCGCGGTGGCGGCGCTTGTCAGGTTCACTAAACATGCCGGCGGCGTAGCGCGAGTAGTCGGGAAACTGGTAAGTGTCGCAGACAAACAAGGATTCGCAGTGGCCGAAGTTTTGTTGCATTATCTGGACGCTCTTACCAAGCAACACATCGTACTGAATCTGCTCAAGGATTTGCTCCGGCACATTCATAGTGAAAATCATAGCCGTCTGCTTGCGCAAACGCGGCGGCACGCGCTTGCCTTCAGCGTCGATATCGTAAGAGAAATTGGGGAAAATGAAGCGTTCAAGGAAAGAACGAGTCATTCCGGTTAAATCGCTGAAATATACAGGCGAACCGACGACAACAATATCGGCCTCCACGGCTTTTTGAAGCAGCGGACGGAGGGCATCATTGATAGCACAGACACCCTCGGTCTTGGCGTCTTTCAGTTTGCAGGCAAAACAGCTCGCACAGCCGCTATACCTGAAATCATAGAGGTTTACAATCTCTGTCTGCGCCCCCTTAGAAGCCGCGCCCTCGGCAGCGCGAGCCAATATCTGCGCAGTGTTAGCCACAACTGCGGCAGCCGCACTATCCTTTGTCGCCTCTCCGGACTTGGCCACAGAACACCGCTTAGCGGTGCGCGGACTACCATTTACGAATAATGCTTTCAGTGTTTTATTTGCCATAACATTTAGTTTTAATGTTGCAGGAAATCGACTAAATGACCTCAATATAGAAACTAACCGGGCGGAAGCCGTCATTGCAGCTGATCATGGCGCTCATAGGGTTCTGCATCCAGCCGTCGAAAAAGTTGCCCTCGCCCCTTGCCAGCGCCTCAACAAATCTTTGCATACAGCGCCAAGCCTCAAGGCAGAGACCGTCCGGACATTTCGCGTCAACAGAAATCCACTGCTGCCCCTCCCGGACACAACATGCGTGCTCGAGAGGGTTTTCATACTTCGCCATGAGGTCAGTGTAGACCGTCCGGCGCATAGCCGTAATTTGGACTTTGTGCATTAGCAATACTTCCGTAATTTCGCGCGGCGCAGATACGCTTATCAACATTAACAATCCTTAGGACTGCGGATAAAGTGCATCGGAGCCCACGGTTCGCGTTCGGGAAGGTCGAGGCTACCGTTGGCATGAATCTTTTTAAGTAACCAAGCCATGTTGTTGGCTAAGGTTCGCATAGTCTGCATTCCCTCGATGTCGAGAGCGGCTTGCCCCTCTTCGCGTCCATAGACAAGATTCCAGTACTGCGAAGTAACAACCGGCATATTCATCATCTGGAACGGCATATTCATCGTTTGAAATGCCGCCGTCGCCCCACCTCTGCGGCATACGCATACGGCAGCGGCAGGTTTGTTCTGCACCTTTGCCCCTGCGGAGAAAAACATTCGCTGCACCAAGGAGAGCACACTGCCGTTGGGCTGGCCGTAATAGACTGGCGAGCCGATGATAAGGGCGTCGGCATCGTCGAGTTTAGCGGAGATACGATTGCAGATGTCGTCGTCGAACACACAACGCCCCATCTCTTTAGCCTTACACTGGCCGCAAGCTATACATCCGCGCACGGGTTGGGTGCCAATCTGGACAATCTCGGCCTCGATGCCATTTTTCTCAAGTTGTTTTGCCACCTCGCTCAGAGCAAGAAAGGTGTTGCCCTGCTTACGGGCGCTTCCGTTAATTAAAAGTACTTTCATGTTGCTTCGTTTTGATTTTGCAGCAAACTTAATAATTTATTTCCATTTACGGCACACTCTACGCGAAATACCCATTGTTTTGCAGCCTCTCGCGAATACCGTGCAAATTACACAAAAGGTTCACCGCGCCGCACAACTTCCCCACTCAAGTTGCACCTTATCCCCTCGAAGTTCGCAGAAATGTCGTGCGCATCTGATTTTTGAGCCTCCGCGTTTGTTTTTTCATCGTGAAACTTTAAAAATTCATATAAGAATTTCTAAAAAACCTTATAAGAATTCCCGGAAATTTATATAAGAATTT
>JAFLUU010000043.1 GCA_022508585.1 Prevotellaceae bacterium
AAAATACAAACGCCGAGGCTCAAAAATCAGATGCGCACGACATTTCTGCAAACTTCGAGGGGGTAAATTAAAATTTTGAGGGGATATGGCTCTCGAAAGCTGCGCTTTTCCCGAAAACTTTGACGGGATTTGTTGGGAGAAAGTGAAGGTAAGGTACAAAACGAGGAAGAAAGAGAAAAGGGGAAGTGGGAATTAAGTAAAACACGATGAGGCAAAGGAAAAGAGGAGGCAGAGATTAAGCAAAACGCGGCGAAAGACAGAAAAAGAGAAGGCATGAATTAAAACACAAGGCGATGAGGAAAAGGGGGAGATAAGTGGGGAGTTTGCGGCTTGCCGTGCAAAAAAATGTGTGCTTTGCAGGGATTATAAAAAGTTTGTCGTACCTTTGCACACGACAATAAGACATTGCCGCTTCGCTCTCGCAGTTGTTTTGTTCGTGCACCGCTCTGACGAGCGACATACACGACAACTGCTCGCGATGCCTACGGCATTGCCGCTTCGCTCTCGCTGCATACTGTCGGAACACCGCATTTTTGTGCTACTTTCGCCAATGCAGCTTGCGACAACCACAGCGTTGGTGTCTCCCTGCGAACGCTATGCTGCCGATGAGGTGGACATGAGTTCTAAGGAGATTAAAAGGGAATCAGGTGCAAATCCTGAACAGGCCCGCTGCTGTAAGTCTCATTATCCGGTTCTTGCTTAAACGCAAAGCCACTGCTTGAGTTAGGGATTGTCCTAACCTCACAAGTGGGAAGGCGCAAGGACACGGGAGACAAGTCAGAAGACCTGCCAACAGCTGAGATATGTTAACCGCCCTCGCGGAAAGGGGCTAAAACAAAATGATGAACACATCTCACTCTGCGCTCACAGCTATCATTGTGGGCTTATGCTTAATGTGCTCTGCTGCGAAAGGATTTGCTTACCGTGCTTTCGCACACGAGCAATGTCAACTCGACCGGAGCAAGACGCAACACGCGCTTGCTGATAACGCTATGGCGAACCGGCCGCATAAGACGGTTGCGCCAAGTGCGCCCGACACCCTCAAGGGGGAGCTGGGCGAGGTCAGCATCGTGGCCGACCGCAAGCGCAGCGAGGACATCGTGCCCCACCAGAAGCTGAGCGGCCAACGCTTGGAGGGGCTGAGCGCGCACAGCGTGGCCGATGCCATACGCTATTTTGCCGGCGTCCAGCTGAAAGACTATGGCGGCGTGGGCGGTCTCAAGACGGTGGATATGCGCTCTATGGGCAGCAACCACATGGGGGTCTTCTACGATGGCATACAGCTCGGCAACGCGCAGAACGGGCAGGTGGATCTCGGCAAGTTTTCGATGGACAACATAGAGGAAATCTCGCTCTACAACGGCCAGAAGTCCGGCATCTTCCAGCCGGCCAAGGACTATGGCTCCTCCGGCACGATATATCTGCGCAGCCGCACGCCTCGTTTTGTGGAGGGCAAGCGCAGGAATGTGCAGGCCGTCTACCGCACGGGCTCCTTCGGGCTGCGTAACCCCTCGATGCTGTGGCAAGAGCGGCTCTCTGACCGCATCAGCACCTCTCTGAGCGCCGAACGCACCCTCGCCACCGGCAAATATCGCTTCCGCTACCGCAAGGTGTTCAGCGACGGCACCGTGGCATGGGACACCACCGCCACCCGACAAAACGGCGACATCGCCGCCACCCGAATAGAGGGCGGTCTATACGGCCGCCTCGACGACGGACAATGGCGCGGCAAGATATACTATTATGAGTCGGAGCGCGGTATCCCGGGCGCTATCGTTAACAATGTGTGGAAGCACTCGCAGCGGCAGTGGGACAAGAATTTCTTTGCGCAGGGCTCGGTGCAGAAAGCTGTGGGGCGCAACTATGAGGCTATGCTCAACGCCAAGTTCGCCTACGACCGCCTGCGCTACCTCAACCCCGACACCACGCTGATGTATGTGGACAATACCTTCCGCCAGCGCGAGGCTTACCTGTCATTGGCCAACCATTACAAGGTCAGCCGCGTCTGCGACCTGTCGCTCGCTGCCGACTATCAGTGGAATGCTCTCGATGCCTCGCTGCCCAACTTCGCCAAACCGCAGCGCCACACGACATTGGTGGCCGCTGCCGGCACGCTGCAGTGGCGGAGAGTGAGGGTTCTGGGCAGCCTGCTCGGCACCATGGTCCACGAGAGCGCCGCCCGACTGCGCCACGCCGACGATACGCACGCCTGCACCCCTGCTCTGTTCCTCTACATCAGCCCTCTGCGGAGCCACGACCTCAGTCTGCGTGCCTTCGGCAAGCGCACATTCCGAATGCCCACCTTCAACGACCTCTACTACACCGATCTGGGCAACATCGCCCTGCGTCCGGAGCAGGCCGAGCAGTATGACATCGGCCTCAGCTACCATAAGTCCCTGCGGCGCAGCCGTCTGCGCCGAGTGGAGCTCAAAGCCGACGCCTACCGCAACCGTGTGAGCGACAAGATAATCGCTGTGCCCAAAGGCAACGGCCAATATCGCTGGATGATGATGAATCTGGGCGAGGTGCACATCGTCGGCTTGGAGTTTGCCGCGCAAGCGCAGGGCGAGGTGCTTAAAGAGCTGCTCGCGGGGGTCAATCTGAATTATACCTACCAGCGTGCGCTCGACTACTCCGACCCATCTGACCGCGACGCCTACGGCGGAACATACAAAGGGCAGATAGCTTATGTGCCGCGGCACAGCGGCTCGATTACCGCCAACATACGGTGGCGCCGATGGAGGACTGACTACAGCTTCATCTATGTGGGCGAGCGCTATCACAACTCGGCCAACATTCGCGCCAACCATGAGGAGCCGTGGTACACCCACGACCTCGGCATGAGCTATGACTTCCGCCTGCGGGGCGCCAGTATGAGCGCCACGATAGAGTGCTGCAACCTCTTAGACCAGCAATACGATGTGGTGCTCAACTATCCCATGCCCGGGCGCAACTGGAGGCTGACGGCTAAGGTCAAACTGTGAGCGACAGACACGATTGGAAACAAAAAGAATACGCATCATAAATTATGTACAGGTACATTATATATAACATTGCGGCCTCGGTGTGCGCGCTGATGCTGATGAGTGGCTGCCGCGACGAGGCGGACATCTTCCTGCCCGACGAAATAGAGGTGAGCACGCCTGTCTACAACAGCATCAAGGGCTTCTATCTCCTCAACGAGGGCAATATGGGCAGCAACAAGGCTACGCTCGACTATTACGACTGCTCTACGGGCGTCTACACGCGCAATATCTACGGCATGGCCAACCCTGCCGTGCCCAAGGAGATGGGCGATGTCGGCAACGACATCGCTATCTACGGCGAGCGGCTCTATGCGGTCATCAACTGCTCCAATAAAGTCGAGGTAATGGACGCCCGTTCCGCCCGACGCATCGGTCAGATCAATATTGCCAACTGTCGCTACATCCGCTTCCACGAGGGCTACGCCTACATCACATCTTACGCCGGCCCCGTCACCATTAAGCCCGACTATGAGCAGCGCGGCTTCGTGGCCAAGGTGGATACCGCCACACTGGAGATTGTGGACACATGTCTCGTCGGCTTTCAGCCCGACGAATTGGAGATTGCCGACGGCAAAATCTATGTGGCCAACTCCGGCGGCTACATGGTGCCCAACTATGAGAACACTGTCAGCGTCATCGACCTGCAGAGCTTCAGCGAGGTGCGCCGCATACCGGTGGCTGTTAACCTTCATCATCTGCGCGCCGACCATCGCGGGCGGCTGTGGGTCAGCAGCCGCGGCGACTACTACACTATCCCCTCGCGCCTCTACAGCATCGACATCAGCAAGGAACAGGCCTGCGCCGACTACGGCATAGCCGACCGCTCGCTCTACATTGACTCCATAGATGTGGCGGTAAGCAACTTCTGCATAGACGGCGACTCGCTCTACATCTGCTCCAACCAGTGGAGCTACGCGTCGATGGACTGGGAGATCACTTACGGCATAGTCGATGTGGCGAGCCGGCGGCTGCTCACCCGCAATTTCATAACCGACGGCAGCGACCGCAAGATAACGATGCCCTATGCTGTCAAGGTAAACCCCATTACCAAAGACATCTACCTCACCGATTCCGGCAACTATGTTACTCCGGGCACGCTCTGGTGCTTCGGGCAGGACGGCGCGGCCAAATGGCATGTGCGCACCGGCGATATTCCGGCTCACATAGCTTTCTGCGGAACTATTAACGATTAAACATATTATGAAGAAGATTTTTTGCACTCTGTCATTGACACTCTGCGGCGCTATGGCGGCGGCACAGACAAGCCCGTATATAAATAAGGTGTACGAGTACCGCCCTGCGCCCGGCCAGTTCGTCAATGTGCTGCCCGAGTACGAAGAAGGCGACGATGCCAACGACATGCGGCTCAAGGCCGAGGATTGTATCGCCAACCATGAGCAGACGCTTATCTCGCTCGGCGGCTGGGGAGGCTATGTGGTGTTCGGTTTCGACCACATGGTGCCTAATGTAAAGGGGGAATACGACCTGAAAATCCTCGGCAATGCGTTCTACGCCTCCGCCAACCCCAATACTGACGCCGAGCGGGGCGGCAGCGCCGAGCCCGGCATCGTTATGGTGAGTTACGACGCCAATCACAACGGCAAGCCCGACGATGAGTGGTACGAATTAGCGGGCAGTGAACACGGCAACCCACTGACGCGCCGCAACTACGAGTGTACATACTACCGCACCGAGCCTGACCATGTGGCTACGCCCGATAATGAGTACCGCTACCTCACTGACACTACTTATATCCGCTGGACAGACAACTGCGGCGCGAGCGGATATATGGCGCAGAACTCTTATCATCGGCAGGACTACTATCCGCGCTGGATAAGCGACAATTCGCTCACATTCAGCGGCACACGGTTGCGCGACAACGGGCGTGATGAGAGCGGCAACGGTCAATACTTCGTGCTCTACTGCTTCGACTGGGGCTATGCCGACAATCAGCCTAACTTCCACACCGCTGACGCAAAGGAGGACGACAATCGTCATGTGTCGGAGTTCAAAATCGACTGGGCTATAGACAAAGATGGCAAGCCGGTGGAGCTGCCAGGCATCAACTTCGTCAAAGTCTACACCGGCGTGCATCAACAGAACGGCTGGCTCGGCGAAGCCAGCACGGAGATCATGGACGCGTGGGATTTGCACATGATCGACGCCAACGGCAACGACATTACGCTCGGCATCGGGAACGAAAGAAACTCCTTCGCTCCCGACTCCGAAAGCAAGGACGGCAATCACGATAATTGCGGCATCTTTGATATGCAGGGGCGCAAGGTGTCGGAACTCGACGCACGCTACTCCGTGCCGGCAGGAGTCTATATCGTGCGCCGCAATGGTAAATCCTTAAAAATATACATACATTAATGATGAAACATTATTTATTACTTACTGTCGGCACCTTTCTCCTTGCCGTTGCCGGCCATGCGCAGAAGGTTATCACGCTCGATCTGCAGAGTGCGGTCGAGAATGGCGACTATGAGCTCGACCCGGAGTGCGGCAATTGGGTGGAAACCTACAACGCCGCGGAGAATATGCTCTCCTTTAACGACGGAATGTTCAACTTCTCCCACAATCGCGGCCTTAGGGACGGCAATGGCGGCGGTGGCGGCATGGGTTATTGGGACGGATTCACTATCTGCAACAGCGGCGACACCACCGACTACGGCGAGACGGGAGACAGCGAAGGCTGGATAACGCATCAGTGGGGCTGCATGGCCGGAGGAGGGCTTAACGGCGACTTTCAGGCAGAGCAGGAGGCGCCCTATCTCGTTGCCTATTGGGGATACTTTTTGGAGAGCGATGACTGGCACAGCTGTCAGGTTGATTTCGACGGCAAGATGCATCGTGTGAAAGGCGTCTACATCTGTAATCACCCCTGGCCCTACTATGGCAACGAGCACGGCGACGGTTTTGCCTCTGCCTTCGGCGAAGACGGGGCTTACTTCCGCCTGATAGCCCACGGCATGGCGAACGGAGAAGACACCGGCAGCACCGCAAGCCTCACGCTGGCCGAATTTCCCGACGAGGAGACCGGCCTTGTGCAGAGCGCCGACTGGCAGTGGTTCGACCTGAGCACTCTCGGCAAGGTCGACGCCGTTTATTTCACCCTCAGCACGACTGATGAAGACCAGCTGTACGGAGCGAACACCGCAGTCTATTTTTGTCTCGACAAGTTGCAAATCTTTGAGAGCGAAGACACAGCTGCGCCGGAGCGCCCCGACGGTGTGCACACCGTCGGCATCGGTCAGGACAGCATTGCCATCGTGTGGAACAAGGTCGACAACGCAGAGAAGTATTTAGTTCGCCTTAACAACAAGCAGGTGGGCGAGACGACTGACACCGCCTTCGTTTTTCGCGGTCTCGACGCGTATACCGACTACGCCATAGCCGTTATTGCCGTCAACGACAGCGGCGAGAGCGATGCCGTAAGCATTAGCGTAATGACTACCGACGAAACTGCCCCCACTGCGCCGCAAAACATTGTTGTCCGCGACATTACTCCCCATAGCGCCACGATTTCATGGGAGGCCTCTGTGGATAATGTGTCGGTAGAACGCTATCGCGTATGGATGAATGATATTTTAGAAGCGAGGCCGCGAACGAATGTCTATACTTTGTCTGGCCTTGAGCCCGAAACCGAGTACTTTGTGGAAATCGAGGCTGTCGATCAGTGTGGCAATATCTCGGAAAAAGCAAGCGTTCGCTTTATTACAGCAGAAGTTATCAACGCAATCAACGGCGTCGAGCAGAATTCCGGCGACGCGAAGGCCATTATTCGCAATCCGGACGGCACAATTGCCCATTCCGTCCTGCCGGGGCACATCTACATCGTCAATGGCAAGAAAATACTCATCAAAAACAACAATCCTCTAAACTATTAACATGAAAAAAACAACTTTTCTAATCCTCGCATTGCTCGGACTTACACTCTGCAATGCAAAAGCCGCGGTGGTATCCATTAAAATGAATGCCGTATCGTGTACAATGAGCCTTGTGGACAAGGCTACGAACACAGCCGTCGACCTTGGAAGCCCCAGCGGCTCCAAAAGCAGCGGCTATCTCTACACTGTCGATGTCGCTGCCGGCACTTATCTGCTCACAGCCTATGGCACTGACGACGCGACCATTAACGGTACTGTCGAGCTGAATATTACCGACGAGAACGAGCAGTCTTTTTCCGTCTTTACCGTAACAACCTACGCGACCAACAACGGTTGGAGTCTCGGGGAGGACTATTCCGTCGCTTTTGCCGTAGCTACCCGCGAGGGCAAGGTTGTAAAAAGTAGCCTCGGCGCTTCTGTTACCGTCAACAGGGCGACTTTTCTCGTGCTCAACGGCTGTTCCTACAATCTCTCCCTCATTCCAAGCGACGCCAACGCTGAAAAAGGCTATCTCGCCTACGAAAGCAGCGGCACCGTAACTGCAAATGTTACCGCTTCAGGCGCAATCCCCATGGGGGCGCAGTATTCAGTGACAGTCCCTGCAGATGCCAAGTTCTTTCTCGGGAAAAAGACGAGCCATTTCGTACCTTTCACCGAAGTCGAGCCGAAATCCGTCAGTACAGACGGCGCAAACGGCACCATATATACATATATGCTGGCAAACAACCAAGTATACAACTACCGCACATGGAAAGAAGGCGGCATTACAAACGCCGGAAAGTTCACGATGAACATTTCCGACCCGACGAAAGTACCGACGCTGAACTTCACGAACGAAGATTACAACGCAAAGAGCCCGACATTCATCGACCGCGACCCCGCAAGCAACTCGGGCTATAATGTAGGCAACATTTACCTCAACATTAACGAGCGCAATCACCTTCGCCTCCACAGCGGCGAGAGTAAAGATCTGCTTGCCATACGCGACTGGCAACTCACAGACAATGTCGTCAACAATTATTTCATAGATCCCGACTATCACTACACTATAATTCCGCTTGAGGGAAATCCTGTCGTTATCGACAACGCCAATACCGACATCAATCCGTGGAGTGTCCTCCATGCCAACAGCAAAGGTACAGCTATCGTCTTGGTAAGCTACGATGCAATCTCGGTCAGCAATTATTCCGGCGCTACTAAGGGCGCTATCGCAGGCGGAGAGTATTGGAGTGCCATTTGGCCGGAGAACACAGGTGTTTTTATCGTTTCTGTAGACGACAATGAAAGCACCGTGGTGCCGAATATCGTCATAAACGAGGGCATAAACAGCACAAACGAGAAAACTGCCGGCGATAATGTGGACGCAGACTTCGATGTGTTCTATTATCTCGAGGGGACGGAGGGATATAGCTATAACTTTACCCCTACAAATGCCGCCAAGGTGGAAATAGCTTATCCCACAATCCTTGAAAACGCTGTAAACTACGATAATGGTTTCCAAACCGTAGAGGCCAACGCCGACGGCAGCTATACTCTGCTTCTCAAGCACGGCAGACAAATCGTTAGGCTTACGGATGCCGAGGGAGCGAGCGTTTATCAAGTGCTCACGGCTAAGAAATGCAATTACACCATAGAGAATATCTCTCGCCCGGGAGCAACTACCGCTCAGCCCGGCGAGCAAATCAAAGTACAGTACTCGGGTCTCTATCACCCTGCCAACAAATTGGCGGGCATTCATAACTTTACCGCTAAAATCGTTTACTCCGATTGCAGCGACGGCAAAATTCTAAGCAGCAGCGGCAGCCAATACACATTCGGCGGCACGCCGAGCGCTCAAGCCGTTACCTTTACCCTTCCCTCCGACTGGGATGCGGCAGCCAACAGCACCTATTCCCTATCCGGCGGCAAGATTAATGTATCAGGCTTCGGTGATCCGATTGGCAACCATCGTCTTTTGGATAAGAATATCGGACGTAATCCCAACTTTAACGCAATTGGTCACAACACTTACTTCGGTACACTCCCCGACATTAGTATAAATGTCGTCGATGTGGCGATAACGGCCCACATCACCGCCGATGCAGAGGACGCAACCATAGTTATCAGCGACTGCAACGGCAAGATAATTGAGCCTAATCCCGACAATAGCTACACCTTGCGATATGGTGTCTACTTCTACACGGCCAATGCCGAGGGCTACAAGCAGACACGCGGCACATTCGTCAATGAAGAGGGCGTAGTCGGCAGCGATGTCGACATACATATCACGATGCAGCCCATTCCTGCCAACGGCTGGGACGGCAAGACCCTCTCCGAGCCTCAACAGGAGAACGATACCTATCAAATCTCTAACGGAGCAGAGTTGGCATGGTTTGCAAACGAGGTAACGGGCAACAAGCAGTACACAATCAATGGCGCACTCGCCTGCGACATCGACCTTTGCGGCTTCGACTGGACACCAATCGGCGGCACGGCGAGCAGCACAGCCTTCAAAGGAACATTCGACGGCCGAAACCACACTGTCTTCGGCCTCTACATCAACTCCAAGGCTGCCTATCAGGCTCTGTTCGGCTATGTTAGCGAAGCCGACATCGCCAATCTCACAGCAGAGGGCGCGGTCATAACCACTGGCAACTACGCCGCAGGCCTTATCGCCTATGCTAACGCGAGCAACATAGTCAACTGCGTAAGCCGTGTCGCCGTCAGCGGCAAGCAATACTGCGGCGGCGTTACGGGTTACGCCAACGGAGCCTCGACCCTCGACCGCTGCGGCAACGAGGCCGACATTATCGCCTCCTCAAGCTATGCTGGCGGCATCACATCCTATGCAGGTAATGCCCAAGTCAGCATCACAAACTGCTATAACACGGCAACCGTGAGCGGAACCGGCTACACGGCGGGCATAGCAGGCCGCAGCAATGTCGGAACCACTATAAAGAATTGCCTGAATGTGGGCAGCATCAACTGCTCCGGCTCCACATCGGGCGGCATCTTCGCCGGCAGCGGCACATTTGGCAACATCGCCGACAATTATGTGCTACAGCATTACGCTAATGGTCTGGATAATGAAACGATAGCCACTCTCGCCGAGCTGGCCAACGGCTGCATCGCGCAGAAACTCGGCGAGGCGTGGGGACAAGCCGTCGGCATCGACCCCTATCCTCTGCCCGGCAGGTCGCTCACTCTCGTGCTGACGGACAAGAGCGAGCTCACGCTGACCGAGCCCCTCGAAGTCAGCAGGGCAAGCTACACCCGCGACGATTTGGACGGCAAGGGCTGGTATTCCTGCGTACTGCCCTACGATTTCGAGCTCCCCGCAGGCGTAACGGCTATCAGCAACGCCACGATAGAGGGCAACACCGTCATATTTAGCGACCTCAACGGCACCATAGCCGCCAACACCCCGTTCCTCTACAAGACTGAGGCCAAAAAAGTAGTCTTTGCAGCTGACAATGCAGCCGTAGCAGCCACAGACAGTCCCGCCTGCGGAGCATTGCGCGGCACTTACACACGCATAAAGGCCGGCAAGGCCACTGGCAAGCTCATTCTCAATTCTGCAGGCGAGGCCTTCGCCACAGCCACCGAGACTGCCTCCATTCCGTCCTTCCGCGCCTTTATCGATGCTCCTGCCACAGGAGCAAACAGCTACATCATCGTCCTCGATGACCTCACAAGCATCGACAGCGCCGATGCCACGGGAGCATTTGGCCTCAAACCGGCTGACATCTACGACATCGACGGCAAGTTGGTGCGCAAAAACGCCACACTGCCCGACGCTCTCGACCAACTGAAAAACGGCATTTATATTATCAACAACAAAAAAATCAAGAAATAATGAAAAACAGACACTACATCGCGCCGAGCCTTGTGCGCATAGCGCTCCCGTCAGCCACATTGATGACAGCCCTCAGCATCGGGGGCACGGAAAGCGGCGAAGCCCGCAGCAACGGATTTAGCAGTGGCTTCCCATGGAACGAAGACACGTCAGACAATGACTGACAATCACTCCTGCAACAAGAAAACTCCTAATTGTTGTATATAGTTGTTAGAAACCGCCGGCGCACATCATGCGTCGGCGGCTTATTGTTGAGGCTACGGCAAAAAAGAGAGCCTTATTTCTTCGAATACAAGACAGGGTTGCCACTTTGCTCTCGCCTCCGCTGTTCGTATCCCGCTGCTAATGCAGCGATAATACTGCTCCGTCTCGCGACCCTGCTTGTTATTTCTTTGAATACAAGACAGGGTTTGTATCCGTGTCGTTATACATCTTCATCTGCTTGTAGACCTTCATGTATTTGCGGCCTGCAGCGATGTCAGAGAGCAGCGTGTCGATAGCCTGCGAGAGGTCGCGCTGCTGTTCCAAGAGCACAGCCAGCTTATCGGCGCACTTGCGGCGATGATCCTCGGCAGCCTCCCGGCGTTCAGCCTCCTGGCGCATGTGATAAATCTTCAGAGCGAGAATACTCAGCCTATCGATAGCCCAAGCGGGCGACTCGGTGTTGATAGTCGCGTCAGCCTGAGGCTCCACGTCCTTGTAGACGGTGAGGAAGTAGCTGTCTATGCGCTCCACGAGGTCGGTGCGGTCCTGATTGGACTTGTCTATGCGGCGCTTGAGCACGAGAGCGGCAGCCGGATCGATGTCCGGATCGCGAATGATGTCCTCAAAGTGCCACTGCACCGTATCGATCCAACATTTGAGGTAGAGGTCGTGCTCTATCTGCCCCTGCGGATAGGGATTGCTGATAGGAGTGTCTACATTGTCGGTAATGTGATAATCTCTAATGGCCGCCTCGAAAATCGGCTGGGCAAGTTTTGTAAATTCCATAACGGTATGAATAAATTTTGCCACAAATTTACATTAAAACGCGGAAAAACGGATTACAATTCCCTTTTTTGTTTACAAAATCCCCCACTTTGTCTGATTATATATGGCTTTTGAGTACTTTTGCCGCATGAAGGTACTCATAGACGACAAGATACCGTACATCAAAGGCGCCGCCGAGTGGCTTTTTGACGAGGTCAGCTACTTGCCCGGCCACACCTTTGCAGGCAGCAGCGAGCTGCGCGAAGCCGACGCCCTTATAATCCGCACACGCACACGCTGCGACGCGGCTTTGCTCGACGGAACGCCCGTGAAGTTCATTGCCACAGCAACCATAGGCCACGACCATATCGACAAAGCCTATTTGGAGGCTGCCGATATAGCGTGGACAAACTGCCCGGGCTGCAACGCCGCCTCCGTAGCGCAGTACGTGCGCAACTCAATACTGCTGATAGCGCAGCAACACCGCATCACTCCGGCACAGCTCACCGTGGGCATCATAGGCTACGGCCACGTAGGCCGACAGGTCAGGCTCGCCCTCACCTCCATAGGCTGCCCCACCCTGCTCAACGACCCTCCGCTCGTGAGCAGTCGCGACAACAATTTTATATCTCAGTCCGGCAACGAATGTTTTGTCGACTTAAAGGACATTGCACGCCGCTGCGACGTCATCACCCTCCACACGCCGCTGACCGCAGAGGGGCAGTGGCCGACTTATCACCTCATCGACCAACGGTTTCTTGACAGCCTTGAGCGCAAGCCCGTCATCATCAACGCCGCTCGCGGCGGCGTGATAGACGAAGCCGCCCTGCTCGCCGCCAAAGCCGAGGGCAAGGTGTCAGACCTCGTAATCGACACATGGGAGGGCGAGCCTAATATAAACAAGGAGCTGCTCGACACTGCCTTCATCGCCACGCCCCACGTGGCAGGCTACTCCGCCGACGGCAAAAGCAACGCTACGCGAATGGCACTCCGCGCCGTCTGCACCCACTTCGGCATACACATATCCGATGAGCCTCGTTTCCTCCAGCTGACCGCGCCGCCCCCGTTGCCGGACGACATAAAATTCTGCGGCGACCCCACCCTCGACGCACTGACCCTCTACAATCCGCTTGCCGACACCCGCCGCCTCAAAGCCAACCCGCAAGACTTTGAAGCCCAGCGCGGCAACTATCCGCTGCGCCGCGACAATCCTTAGGACTGTTTATCGCGGCTCCGCCGGTTCTGACCAATTCAGTCCTGAGGACTATTCTCTCGGCAAGTCCGATAAATAGCCGAAACATTAAAAACTACACCCGCGAAGCTGAGCTTCGCGGGTGTAGTTTTATTTAGTGTCGTTATATCTGCCGATATTAGTCGATAAGACCGGCAGAAGCCTTAAACTTAACTACCTTCTTGGCAGCGATCTCGATCTTAGCGCCGGTAGCGGGGTTCACACCGGTGCGGGCAGCGCGCTCAGCAACGCTGAAAGTACCAAAACCAACGAGGGAGATTTTATCGCCCTTCTTGATAGCGGCAGCAATAGTCTCGGTAGTAGTGTCAAGAGCCAACTTAGCGGCAGCTTTAGAGATGTTAGCGCCTTCAGCGATTGCGGCAATCAATTCTGTCTTTGTCATAGTTGTAAAAAATTAGTTAGTATTTATTAAAATCTCAATTCTATCCGTCTTTTTGACAATTCTGCAAATGCAAATATCGCAATCTTAGTTATTACCTCCAAATATTTTAGCAAAAAAAAGCCTTTTACACCTATTTTTCCTATATCTCACCCCTAAAAACAGCCAAAAATCAGCAATTTACCGTGCCATAGCAAAAAACTCAACACTATCTGCGTGCAACAAATATCGAACTTCACGCACCATATCCTCTCTTTACAGCATCTTGCCCTCACCTTTTCCATCATAACCCTCATCTCGTCGCACGAATACCTCATCTCTCCGCACCTTACCCCGTCAAACTTTATAGAAAAGGTCTCCAAATCCAATTTTTGAGCCTCGGCGCGCGTAGAAATGTCGTGAACAATGAAAAAATCTTATAAGAATTTTCAAAAATTCTTATATAAATTCCCAGAAATT
>JAFLUU010000044.1 GCA_022508585.1 Prevotellaceae bacterium
TGAGTTAAGTAGTCTCAAGGCGGAGATGAACAACCATTTACGGAAAAATACTAACACGCGTTTGCTGTTATTCGGATTGTCATAAGAATCTCGCAAATTCGCAAAGACATAAAGCCGAAGTATAAGATGCAAGCGTCTGTGCTGTTAGGCATGGGCGTAACTTATCTGGCTTTGTGGGCAATGCGAGAGCCTTTATGACATAGATGAGAAGAAGTCTATGCTTTTTTTGTGCTCTTTACTTGCCCGATTTCCGATGATAAGCAACGTCGAGATGCTGAACAGTTAACCTTTTTAATTATAAGTGTATGAAAAAATTTACTATTAAAAAATTGTTCGCAGTGCTTTGCTTAGCTCTGCTTGTGCCAATGAGTGCCTTCGCCGATGTTGAAATCAACGAAACGAATTTCCCGGACGCTAATTTCCGCAATTGGCTATTGGAGCAGGAGTATGGACAGGATGGCGTAATCACTGATGACGAGATTGCATGGATTAGAAATATAGATGTAAGCAAAGAATGGGAAACTCCTAATGAGGAGAAAATCTCTACTTTAGAAGGAATACAACATTTCACGGCATTGGAATTGTTGAACTGCTATAACAACCAGCTGACAAGCTTAGATGTAACTAACAACACGGCATTGACAGAGTTGTGGTGCCACTTCAACCAACTAACGAGCTTAAACGTGTCCGGCTGTACAGCATTGACAGGGTTGTGGTGCTCCGTCAACCAGCTGACGAGCTTAGATGTAACTAACAACACGGCATTGACATGGTTGTACTGCGAGTCCAACCAGCTGACAAGTTTAGATGTATCGAACAACACGGCATTGACTTCTTTGCAGTGCAACTCCAACCAGCTGACAAGCTTAGATGTAACTAACAACACGGCATTAACAGGATTGCAGTGCTCCTCCAACCAGCTGACAAGCTTAGACGTATCGAACAACACGGCATTGGACTACTTGGATTGCAGCCACAACCAGCTGACAAGCTTAGATGTAACTAACAACACGGCATTAACAGGATTGCAATGCTACTACAACCAGCTGACAAGCTTAGATGTAACTAACAACACGGCATTAACAAGATTGCAATGCGGCCGCAACCAGCTGACAAGCTTAGACGTATCGAACAACACGGCATTGGAATGGTTGGACTGCGACAACAATAACATAAAAGGTGCAAATATGGATGCTTTTATAAGCAGTTTGCCAAATAGATACGGCATAATTTATATATATGACAGCACTTCGGAAACTGAGGGCAATGTTTGCACAAAGAGTCAGGTGGCTAAGATAAAAGAAAAAGGGTGGACGCCGTATAAATACAATTATGGCTGGGTTGAATACGAAGGTAGTGATGATCCCACAGGCATAGATGCCACAGAGATGGGCAATGGCGATGAGATTTGCGCTAATGCTGTAGCTTACGACCTCAATGGTAACAGAGTCGAGGATTGGCAGAGCAAGAAGGGCGTGTATATCGTCGGCGGCAAGAAGGTTGTGGTGAAGTAAGTAGCTATTCCGAAGAGCTAAACGGCATAATAATACCCCTCGCAGGTGCATTGCTCCTGCGAGGGGGTATTGTTTAAGGCTTTTATCTCCTTACTACTATTTGTTAACCCCGGGACTTAGCGCGAGCAACGGTTCTGCGAGCTGCGCGGAAGACGAACGAGGTGTGCATGGCGAGCGTTGTTGTCCAGCCGTAGTGTTTGACCATGATGCGGAGGCGCTCCATGAGGGAGCGGCGGTGGTTCTTCGTCGTCATGCCGCCGTCTAAATAATCGGCTACGACGATGCCGAGATTTTTGGTTGGCAAGCCGAGGACGTGGCTCCGCTTGAGTATGCGTATGCACCAGTCATAGTCGGCTGAGAAGCGATAACGAAGGTTGTAGGGGGCGTTTCGGGCGATGTCTGTACGCGCAAAGAAAGCCTGGTGGCACACAAGCATTCCGTGGCGAAATGATTTCCAGTCTAAGTGGAGGGGCGGACGCAGGTGGCGGAGGCGGAGGAATGTGCCTGCATCGTCCACGATGTCGGTGTCGCCATAGATAACGGCAGGTTTGCCCTCCTTAGCTGCGGCTGCCACGCGTGTGAGTACGTGGTGGTCGTGAAACTTGTCGCCGGCGTTGAGAAAGATGATATAGTCGCCCTCGGCGAGCAAGAGAGCCTTGTTCATGGCATCGTAGAGGCCTTTGTCTGTTTCGCTGAGCACCTGAATGTCGTGGCGCAGCGCGCCCTCATGGCTCTCCTTCTCCTGGTATTGACGCAGGAGGGTGAGCGTGTCGTCGGAGGAGCAGCCGTCTACTATCACGTGCTGCACGTTTGGATAGTCTTGCTCGGCCACACTGTGGAGGGTGCGCCGGAGTACGGGAGCGGCGTTCCACGTTACGGTGGCCACGGTGATTTTTATGGTCTCTGAGTCGTTCATTTATTATCTATTAGTTGACGATAGAGTTCTATATATCGCTCTGCCACACGGCTCTCGGAGTATTGGCTGACGGCGGCAGTGCGGTTGAGGCGAGCCAGCTCGTCGGTGTCTGCCTCAGTGAGCAGCCAGCGCAGGCCGCGGGCGAGGTCTGCCGCGTCTTGGGGGCGGGCGAGGTAGCCGTCGTGCATGTGGCTTATCATCTGGGGAATACCGCCGACGGCAAAGCCGACGGCTGGCACGCCGCAGGCCTTAGCCTCTACGATGGTGTTGGGCAAATTATCCTGCAGCGAGGGAATGCAGAGCATGTCGGCGGCATTATAGACCTGCGCCATGCGCTTGGGGTCGGTTACATAGCCTATGGGGCACAGCTCAACGGGCATATCGGATCCTATCTGCTCTGCTCCGCGCCCTGTGCACACTATTGCTATCCGGTCGCGCAGCGCGGGTTGCTCTCTGATGAGCATTTCGCAGGCCTCGCGCAAGAAGCGAAAGCCCTTGATGGGCGTGTTTACATTGTAGGCGGAGAAGAGTATCAGCTTCTTGTGCGTGGGCAGCCCTAACTGCGTGCGGGCGTGCGTCTTGGAGGTGGGTGAGAAGAGCGTGGTGTCGATTGGATTAGGAATGTCGAGCACTGTGTGTCTGTCAAGCAGCGAACTGCGCTGCGCCAACTCGGCGAGCCACTTGCTGCAGGCGACGAAACTGATGTTGCTTGCATTTTCGTATAGGCGCGCCTTGCTTTGCCACACCTTGTGAGACCAATCGTGTTCGCCCTGTCGGCGCAGGAGGCGGCAGTGGCCGCATTGGTTCTCGAAGTTAAGACACTCTTGTGCGTAATGGCAGAGTCCGGTGAACGGCCACATATCGTGCATAGTCCAGACGACGGGCTTACCGCTCCGGAAGATAGCGCGCAAGCTGCGCATGGAGAGAAATCCTTGGTTTATCCAGTGCAGATGAATGATGTCGGCCTCCTTAAACTGTGGTGTGGAGGTGATGTCCACACCTGCCGACGCGGGGTCTATCTCCCAGAGGTGGGCTTTGCTTAGCCCTTGGCGGACAAAGACTCCCATTCGCTCGCGCAACCAGCTGCTGCGGTAGGGCAACGTGCCGGCGGCATTGTAGACCGACAAGTCGTCGCCCTGTTTGCAGGCCACGAGCATACGTGCTTTTTCGCCGAGGTTGAGCAGGGCTGTCTTGAGACGGGAGGCTGCTATGGCAGCGCCGCCGTCGCGGTCGAGCGTGTTGACTAACAGTATGTTCATGAGGATATGAGTTCCGGCAGGATTAACATTGAGTGGATTTGGCGCTTGTCGGGCGGAGGCAACTGCCGCCAATTGCCATAAAGAGTGGTGAGATAGGTGTCGGGGTCGTGGGGAGCCGGGAACCGGCGGCCTTCAAACTCTACCTCGCGTAGAGGGAACAGCGTTTGCTTGTGGCAAATGGTGCAGCGCCACGCGAAATGCGGATCAATGGCCACATGATTGCCGTCAGACAGGAGCCGGCAGCCTAACTTCCACACGGCTTGCAGCAGCGGCAGCCTGACACCGAAATAGAGGAGGCGAGCCATTGAATGCAATGAATAGCGATGCAGGCCGTTAAGATTGACCGTAGCCACGGTGATGCCGCGGGCTACCTTGCCCATCTGCCTGCGAAAACGCGCAGGGCCGGCATCGTAGGGAAAGACATCGACAAACAGTCCTTTCTGATAGTCGGCGGCATTGTTGTCGTCGCCATCTGCTATGTAGGAATTAAGATCTCTTACCTTGCTCTCGCGATGATGAAAGGAGGGGTCGCTCTTTCGCGTCTGCAGGAAGAGATGCGGCGGCAGCTCCTTGGCGGCAATTTCGAGGAAACGCTCATAATCGGGGCGCAGCATCGATATATCCAAATCGTCGTCCCAGGGAATGAAGCCGCCGTGGCGCATGGCACCGAGCAAGGTGCCGCCTTCTATCCAGTATGTCAGTTTGTGCCTCTTGCACAGCGCGTCTATCTCTTCTAAGATGCCGAGCATCTTCAGCTGAGCCGCACGGAGCGAATTGGCGCGCATCTTTTCAAGGTTTTCGTTTTTCATTTTATTTCTGCTTATGGTGCGGAAGATGAGCGCGATAGTAATAACCGCAAGAATAAACGAAGAACGCAGCACGCAGCAGGCGAATAAGCGGCCTGCGCTCCTCCGTATAGAAAATGAAATGGGAGTGGCGCACGAAAAACACGACTTTCTTCACAAAAGCAATGGGGTCGCGACGCAGCTGAAGCCTGCTCATATAAATCCCGTCGCGCAAAGAGGGCGTGTTGAACGGCATTTTCTCTAACATCGGCTTGATTACGGAAAACCGCTTGCGGACTTCGCCCTGCAAAAACCGATGATGAAACAAAGAAACCCACACATAATCCAAGGCACCGCGCGAAATGAGTCCATCGCCCACGGGCAAAGTGGCAGTGGCGGCGGCACTATGGCGACGGAAATGCACCAAAACCTTATCTACAAAGACAATGCTTTCAGCGGCGGCGGCATTCATCACGAGCTGAGTGTCGTAATAGAGCGGCAGGCGCTCTCCGCCCCTGATGAGCTCGAGCAAACTGCGGTGGAACAGGAGAGTATGCCCGGGCAGATTGCATAAATACGTGTTGCGCAGCAGATGAGTGGTCGGCTTGCGCATATCTACTCTGACGGGATAGCCATCTGTGGAAAAAGGAACGGAGAAACCCGAGCAGAGAAGGCTTTTTCCAATGGCCTCAGCCTGCAAACGCAGCTTGTCGGGCTCCCAAATGTCGTCCTGGTCGCTAATTGCAATGTATTCGCCCTTTGTCCGCGCCATGGCGGAGAAGAAATTGCCGTTAACGCCGTGCAAACCGCTCTCGTTGCGGGAAATTTTTACCCTCCCGTCGCGTTTTGCGTACTGCTCGAGTAATGAAAAAGTCTCGTCGGTCGAGCCGTCGTCCTGCACGATGACCTCTTCTATCGGGTAGGTCTGCCGCAGGATGCTGTCCATCTGCTCTTGGAGGTAGCGCGCGCCGTTAAATGTGCACATCACAACGGAAATGCGCAGGGGCGTGGAGCTAAGGCTCGGGGAAGGGTCGTATTCTTGCATTCTTGCAGCAAAATTAAACAAAAACTGCGATATAATACGTCAGTTGATGCCGAGTAATTCCTTTATCAAGGGTATTACTGTCTTGCGCAGCACTTTTTCGTTGAGCTGGTGCTCGCCTTCGAAGCGCAGGGCGTGGGTGTAGTGCTTCTTGAAGAGGGCGTAGGTGTTGACGGTAGGGTCATTGATGCCGAACAGTCCCCAGCACAGTTCCTGCTCGTCGGGTGTTATGTCTTTGAACTGGACTCGCTCCATCTGGTTGTGGTGCTGTATTATCTCGCGCGTGATGCGGAAGGTCTTTTGGCGGTCTTTGCGTCCGTTGAGGAAGCGATGCTCTCCGGTTTTGAGCACTTTGCTCATGGTGCTCATGTTAAACGCAGGGTTGACGCAGATGCGTTTAACACCGCGCATTTGCTGAGCGTACATGCCGCCCATCGACGTGCCGATGATAATGTCGGGCTGCTCTGCCTGCACGAGGTTCTTGAGCATGGGCAGTGCTTCTGCCGGATCTACAGGAATGTCGGGTGCTATGACTTCGGCTTCCGGCATGAGCAGTCGCAGCAACTGCACCGTGCCGCTGGCTCCCGATGAGGCGAAGCCGTGAAAGTATATGATCTTCATCGTAGTGTGTTTCGTTGTGGTCCAAATGCGCTGCAAAAATATAAATTATAATAGGATAATCGCGCGCGTTACGTGGAAAATATGTAACTTTGCGCGAATTTTTAGAGTTATAAGGAAAAGTTTTATTTAATTTCAGACAGATGAACATTATTACAAAGAAAGTCCAGCTGCCCGACGGAAGGGAGATTTCCGTTGAAACCGGCAAGCTGGCTAAGCAGGCTGACGGTTCCGCCGTGTTGCGAATGGGCAACACTGTGCTTTTGGCTACCGTATGCGCAGCTAAGGACGCTGTGCCCGGCACTGACTTCATGCCCCTGCAGTGCGACTATCGCGAGCAGTACGCTGCCGCCGGTCGCTTCCCCGGTGGTTTCACCAAGCGCGAGGGTCGTCCCTCCGACAACGAGATTCTTGTTTCCCGACTGGTGGATCGCGCTCTGCGCCCGCTCTTTCCGAGCAACTACCACGCCGAGGTGTTTGTCAATATCATATTATTCAGTGCTGACGGCGTAGATCAGCCCGACGCATTGGCCGGTCTGGCTGCCAGCACCGCGCTGGCTACCAGCGATATTCCGTTTGAGGCTCCTATTTCAGAGGTTCGCGTGGCTCGTGTAAACGGTGAGTACGTGATCAACCCCACTTTCCCCCAGATGAAGGAGGCTGACATGGACCTTATGGTTGCTGCCACCGAGGACAACATCATGATGGTGGAGGGCGAGATGAAAGAGGTCAGCGAGCAGGACCTTCTCGGCGCGCTAAAGGCGGCTCACGAGGCTATCAAGCCTATGTGTCGTATGCAGGTGGAGCTTGCTAAGGAGCTCGGCACCGATGTGAAACGCGAGTACTGCCATGAGGTTAACGATGAAGAGCTTCGCGAACAACTGCGTCAGGCTTGCTATCAGCCCGCTTACGATGTAACGAAGCAGGCTCTTGAAAAGCACGCCCGCGCTGAGGCTTTCGAGAAAATCCGCGAAGATTTCAAGGTGGCTTATGCTGAGCAACATCCAGATTTGACGGCTGAGGAATTAGAGGAGAAGAATGGTCTGATCGACCGCTACTATAATGATGTAGAGCGCGACGCTATGCGTCGCTGTGTGCTCGACGAAGGCATCCGCCTCGACGGTCGTAAGACCACCGAGATACGTCCTATCTGGAGCGAGGTGAGTCCGCTGCCCATTCCCCACGGTAGTTCTATATTTACTCGCGGCGAAACGCAGTCGCTGACCACCTGTACGCTCGGCACCAAGCTGGATGAGAAATTGGTAGACGACGTGTTGGACAAGAGCTACATGAAATTCTTGCTGCACTACAACTTCCCGCCCTTCTGTACGGGCGAAGCTCGTCCGCAGCGCGGCACCGGTCGCCGTGAGATCGGCCATGGCCACCTCGCTTGGCGTGCTCTGAAGGACATGATCCCTGCCGACTTCCCTTACACCGTGCGTGTGGTGTCTCAGATACTCGAAAGTAACGGTTCGTCCTCTATGGCTACCGTTTGCGCCGGTACTCTCGCCCTTATGGACGCCGGTGTGCCTATCAAGAAGCCCGTGAGCGGTATCGCGATGGGTCTTATCAAAAATCCAGGCGAGGATAAGTACGCCGTGCTCAGCGATATTCTCGGCGACGAGGATCATCTGGGCGACATGGACTTCAAAACGACAGGTACCGTCAACGGTCTGACTGCTACGCAAATGGATATAAAGTGCGACGGCCTCTCTTACGAAATTCTCGAGAAGGCTCTGATGCAGGCTAAGGCCGGTCGTGAGCATATTCTCGGCAAACTTACAGAAACCATCGCCGAACCGCGTCCCGACTTCAAGCCTCATGTACCCCGCATCGTTGCTTTTGAAATTCCCAAGGAGTTTATCGGCGCTGTCATCGGCCCCGGTGGCAAGATTATCCAGGGTATACAGGAGGAGACCGGCACTGTTATCACTATTGACGAGGAAGACGGCGTAGGCAAGGTGCAAGTGAGCGCTCCCGACAAGGAAAGCATAGAAGCCGCCGTTGCTAAGGTCAAGGCTATCGTTGCTTTGCCCGAGGTTGGCGAGGTTTATGAAGCTAAGGTTGTCAGCATAATGCCTTACGGCGCGTTTGTTGAGTTTATGGCAGGCAGGGAAGGTTTGCTCCACATCAGCGAGCTGGACTGGAAGCGCCTTGACTCCGTTGAGGAGACCGGCTTGAAAGAGGGCGACACCATTAGCGTTAAGCTCCTCGAGATTAACGAAAAGACCGGCAAATATCGCCTTTCTCATCGCGTTCTTATGCCGAAGCCCGAGGGTTTTGAAGAGCGTCCGCAGCGCCCTCGCGGTCCACGCCCACCGCGCCGTGAGAACAACGGCGACAATCGTCGCGAAAGATAGACAAAAATAGGCATAACGCCGTCTGAAAAGAAAGTTTTTCAGACGGCGTTTCTTTTTTATGCTCAAAAGTCCTAAAAGCGTCAATAATATATTAACGAATAGAGGTAAATATTAGATTTTCCACAAAAACATATTTCGTAACAAGGATTTTTAATTACCTTTGCACCATCATCTAACAAGACAATAAAAGCGAGGTTTCCGAAAATCGCTATTGAAGTTTAACAGAGTAGGACATAACTAACTTAAAAAACCATTTACTATGAAAAAGATTTTGATTGCAGTTTTCGTTGCAGCCGTGTCTCTTTCTGCAAACGCACAGGTTTGGGTAAGCGGACAGCTCGGGTTTAATACGGCAAGGACCTCAGTCGATGGGACTACGCTCTCGAAGAGTCGCAACTTCACCATTGCTCCTGAGGTTGGTTACAAGCTTAGCGACAATATCGATGTGGCAGTGCAGATTGGCTATGCACATGCAAAAAACTCAACGCTGTTTAACTACAATCTCGACCTTGATCCCGATTTTACTGCCAATGGTTTTGAGTTTGCCCCTTATGTACGCTATTCATTCGCTAAGGCAGGCAATTTCTCTTTCTTTGTTGATGGCGGCTTCGGCTATGCTTTGATTCATGTGAACGGCTATGACAAAAGTGTACATGCTTGGGAAATTGCTGTTGCGCCCGGTGTATCTTATGCTTTGAGTGATAAGTTTGGTCTTGTGGCTCATGTTGGCAACGTTGGCTGGCAGTATGCTAAGTACGACAAACTTAAGACTAATGCTGTTGGTGTTAATGCTAATCTCAGTACTATCAGCTTCGGTGCGTATGTAAATCTTTAGTATTCCCTCTGAAGAATTAGTAAATAGAATGCGAGGCGACAGCGAATGCTGTTGCCTCGCTTTTGTTTTGACACGATGATGTGATTTTGCGGCGCGGGAAACCATGCAGAAGGTAGCGTTTTGTTATGTTTTTAGGATTTTTTAGTAATTTTGCACGGTCTATAAACATAAACAGTTAATTCCACAAAGACAAACACTTATGATTTCTTTCATTATCGGCGTACTGCTACTGATTTCGGGCTACTTTGTGTATGGAAAAATCGTGGAACGCATCTTCCAGCCCGACGCAACGAAGCAAACTCCCGCCTTCGCGATGCAAGACGGCGTGGACTATCTCCCGATGCCCACATGGAAAGTCTATTTAATCCAGTTTCTCAACATTGCCGGCACCGGCCCCGTGTTCGGTGCCATTCAGGGTATATTGTTCGGCCCTGCGGCATTCTTCTGGATAGTGCTGGGCTGCGTGTTCGGCGGCGCGGTGCACGATTACCTCAGCGGCATGATTTCCATACGCAAGGGCGGCGCCAGCCTGCCCGAGATTATCGGAGATGAGCTCGGCGGCGGCGCGCGTTTCGCCATGCGCTTGGTAACGATGGTGCTCATGGTGCTGGTCGGTGCGGTGTTCGTTACCACTCCTGCCGACCTATTGGACGGTATGGGCGCCGACAACGGATTCTTGTGGTCCAAGAATTTCTGGGTGCTCGTCATCTTTGCCTATTATATCCTCGCCACCCTGCTTCCTATCGACAAACTGATAGGGCGCATCTACCCTGTCTTCGGCGCAGCCCTGCTCATCATGGCGGCAGGCTTAGCCTACGGCATCTTTGCCTGCGACGGCACTATCCCTGAAATCACCGGAGCGTTTGAAAACCACCACCCCACCAGCACAATGCCCCTCTTCCCGGGGCTATTCATCACCATAGCCTGCGGAGCGGTGAGCGGTTTTCACGCCACCCAGAGCCCGATGATGGCACGCTGCATGAAAAATGAGAAATTAGGGCGCCGCGTCTTCTACGGCGCCATGATAACCGAAGGATTGGTCGCTCTCATCTGGGCAGCTGCCGCCATCAAGTTTGCCGACAGCCTCGGCACAGGCGGCAACACCCCCTACGAGAAACTCGTGGCCGCCATGACCAACCCCGAGACAGGCAAAGCCTCGCCGGCGCTGCTGGTGAACGCCATTTGCAACAGCTGGCTCGGCACGGCAGGCGCCGTACTTGCCATTCTGGGCGTTGTGGCTGCACCTATCACCAGCGGAGACACCGCTTTTCGCTCAGCGCGCCTTATCGCTGCCGACTTCATGAAGTTCAAACAGGATAAGATATACAAGCGATTAGTCTTGTCGGTACCCATTTTCGCAGTGAGCGCAGTGCTTATGTTCGTTAATTTCGACATCTTGTGGCGCTACTTCGCATGGTTCAACCAGACGCTGTCCGTTTTCACCCTCTTCGCCATCACCGTCTACCTCGCGCGGCTGCACAAAGCCTACTGCGTGGCGCTGATACCCGCCCTCTGGATGCTATGCGTCTGCAGCACCTACATTTGTGTCGCTCCCGAAGGTTTCAGACTCCCTGTCACGGCTTCGTACAGCATCGGCATAGGCGTAACCCTCGCAGGCTTGGTGTGGTTTCTCGTGTGGAAGCACAAAAACACCCGTCACTTAGCACCCGAAACTGACAAAAATTAACCATTTCCCCCGCGAAGACTACAAAAATAGCCTCCGCACAGCCCCTGCACGCCAAAAAACTGTGCCACAATACATCAACTTTGACAATTTTTCTCTACTTTTGCATCTCATTTTGGCATAATTTGCCCTTAAATACCTATTTAATATGCGCCAATTAAAGATTGTACAAGGTATTACTAACCGCCAGGAAGCCGGTATAGGCAGCTATCTCAGCGAAGTAAGTCGCATCCCCATGATTTCCACCGAGGAAGAAGTGCAGCTTGCACAGCAAATCCACAAGGGCGACATGGCGGCGATGGAGAAACTCGTATGCGCCAACCTGCGCTTCGTGGTCAGCGTGGCAAAGCAGTACAGCAACCAAGGACTTTCGCTCAACGACCTCATCGACGAAGGCAATATCGGACTGATACGCGCCGCAGAGAAATTCGATGAAACCCGCGGCTTCAAATTCATCTCCTATGCCGTGTGGTGGATTCGCCAAAGCATACTGCAGGCCATCAGCGAGAACAGCCGCATCGTGCGTATGCCGCTCAATCAGGTCGGTTTCCAGAGCAAGCTCAACAAGGCGCGAGTAGAATTTGAGCAGCAAAACCAGCGTGAGCCCTCGCCGGAGGAATTGGCGGAGCTGGTAGATGCCGATGTGGAGAAAGTGGCAATGGCAATGGGCAACACCGGCAAGAAAATCTCTGTCGACACACCTTATCAGAACGACGAGACAACAACCATGGCGGACAACATGACTTATGAGAACGATAAGCCGACAGACGACCGCATGGAGCACGAATCTCTCGCCCGCGACCTTAATGTGGCCCTGCAGTGCCTGACGCAGAAGGAGCAGAAAGTTCTGACCATGCTCTTCGGCATAGGCGAACGCGAGAAAACCGCAGAGGAAGTAGCCCAAATCCTCGGACTCAGCCGCGAGCGCGTGCGCCAGATCAAGGAGCAAGCCATTGCGCACATCAACGAGAAGGTGAATGTCAAAGTTTTGAGAAAATACCTCTAACTCCCTGCACCGACCACCGCACTTGGAGAACCGACAGCCCTCAAAGCTGCACCAAACACACTCGGCGTGAGCCCCAAACACCTCCGCATCAGCGATTACACCTACGAGCTGCCGCCCGAACGCATAGCGCGCTACCCCATCGACCAACGCGACCGCTCCAAACTCCTCCACTACTGCGGCGGAACAATCACCGAGCACACCTTCAGCGACATCGCACAGCTGCTACCCACCGGCAGCCTGCTCCTTTGCAACAACACCAAGGTTATTCAAGCGCGCCTGCGTTTTCGTAAGGCCACAGGCGCGCTGATAGAAGTCTTTTGTCTTGAGCCTTACAGCCCCCGCGAATATCAGCTCAACTTCCAGCAGCACCACAGCTGCGAATGGGTCTGCCTCATAGGCAACAAAAAGAAGTGGCACGACGGCACACTGACACTGAGCATCGGCAACACGGAGCTCAGTGCTGAAGTCGTTGCGCCGCAAGGCGCCAGCTTCGTGGTGCGCTTCCGCTGGACGGGCGACATATCCTTTGCCCATGTGCTGGAAGCCGCCGGCGAGCTACCCATTCCCCCCTACCTCAATCGCCAGACCGAGGAGAGCGACAAGCAGACCTACCAGACCGTTTACTCCAAAATCGACGGCTCAGTGGCAGCCCCCACCGCCGGTCTGCACTTCACCGACGCTGTCTTCAGCGCCCTCGACGCTCGCCAGATAGAGCGCGACGAGGTAACGCTCCATGTCGGCGCCGGCACATTCCGCCCCGTCAAGAGCGAGCAGATGGAGGGGCACGAGATGCACGCCGAGTATATCAGCATCAGCCGCCACAACATTGAGCGGTTGCTCGCCCACGGCTGTCGCTGCACCGCCGTAGGCACCACCACAGTGCGCACCGTCGAGAGTCTCTACTACCTCGGCGCACGCATACTGCGCCAGCCCGACATAGCGGAGCACGAACTCACCGTGATGCAATGGGAGCCTTACGAATCGGAGCACGGCGCCGAGCCATATAGCCCCGAGGCTGTACTGCGCGCCCTGCTTGACTGGCTGACGCGCAACGACACCGACCACCTGCACACCACCACGCAGATTATCATCGCTCCGGGCTACAAATATCACTTCGTGGAGCGCATCATCACCAATTTCCACATGCCGCAGAGCACCCTCCTCCTGTTAGTAAGTGCTTTCATCGGCTCCGACTGGCGTCGCGTCTACGACTACGCCCTATCCCACGACTTCCGTTTCCTCAGCTACGGCGACAGTTCCTTGTTAGAGCCCTAAGGGTTGTTTATATCGACAAGCGGTTCTGGATAAGCCCGAAGGGCTGAAACATCACAGGCAGGGCGTGAAGTGAGCTCGCGAACGAAACCCCTGCTGGAAGATGCGCCACAATAGAGCCCCGACGGGGCGACACAGTCCCACCAATCTCCCACCATACCCATACCTTCGCGCATCTTACCCCCTCCTCCGCTTACCTACTCTCGTCGAGATTTATAAAAAACGCCTCCGCGCGCAGCCCTAAGGGCTGTTTAGTGCAGCTCCGCTGGTTCTTTCTACACTTTACCCCTATCGCGTCCGATTTTAAGCCCATCGCGCGCGATTTTTTATCGTTCTCGCGCGATTTTATGTCGTCAAAGTTTGAAAATTCATATACAAATTCTCGAGAAATCATATATGAATTATTATAAC
>JAFLUU010000045.1 GCA_022508585.1 Prevotellaceae bacterium
GATTTTTGAGCCTCCGCGTTTGTTTTTTCATCGTGAAACTTTAAAAAATCTTATATGAATTTCTAAAAAACCTTATAAGAATTTCCGGGAATTTATATAAGAATTTTTGAAAATTCTTATAAGATTTTTTCATTTTTCACGACATTTCTACGAATTTCGAGGCTCAAAAATCACGCGCGGAGGCCTTTTCTGTGAACTTCCACGAGGTTAGGTAAAACTTTGACGACATTACATACAGTGCTTGCTGCATTTGAGTATGTCAAGCGAGGACTTGACACCACGAGATTGTCCGTTAGAGCCGTTCGCTTGGCACAGCTACAAAAAAGCGGGAGGCGCATTACTTGCGCCTCCCGAGTGAGTTATTGTTGCTTTACTTTATAGTCTTGTATTTCCCTGTATTCGGGAAGCAACTTCGACATTCAAAGCGAACTTACAAAGTTTAATACTTCACCTTCTTACCGTCGATAATGTAGATCTGACCCTTCTGAGGCTCAGCCACCTTCTGACCGGAGATAGTGTAAGCACCCTTGCGGATAGCATTGACAATATCTTCTACGGTAACAGCGCCTTCGATGCCGTCGGGCTTCTCCACTGTCCAGTCGAGACCTTCGATCACGATAGTGAGCGCAGTCTCAACGCCCTCAACTTCGCCTTCATAGTAAGCAACGTTGATTGCGCCGGTGTTAGCACCGATACCTACCTGCTCATTGCGACAAACAAATTTGGTGCCGTCAGAGTAAGCCGTACCGGCAGGAGTAACCTCAGACTGAAGCATACCGTAGATACCATTAACGGGGAAAGCCTTGTCGACAACCTCTGTCGGGAACGGAACGATGAGTTCATAAGACTCCTTGTCCTGCTCAGGATCGCCAAGAACGATAATTCCGGACTCACCGGCAGCCAGTTCAGTCTTCTCGTAGAGTTCTACAGTCGTAGTGCCATCGTCATTCTTCGTCATCTTCTTGATGCCGTAAAGAACTACACCTTCATTGAAGTCAGAGATAGCGTTCAAGTCATAAGGCATTGCGATAACATCGATAAGGTTATTGGCAAAAATGTCTGTGAGTATGAACTCTGTCTCGTTGGGATCGATTTCCTTAAACTTCCAAGAGCCATCGCCGAATACTTCTGCCTCACCCACCTCAGCGTGCTGGCCGGTTAAGCAAGCCATGAGAGCATAGCCGTTGTCTGCACCGCCGTCAGGATAAAGACCGAAGGAAGCATTACCGAGCAGCTGGATATCATAAGCAACAGGAACGGAAGAATTGTAAATGCTTGCAGCAAGCTTGTTGCCATCGCCGATGTACATGCCGGCGCCAAGGCTCTGAAGAGCATACTTGCCCTCCTCGCCAGTCTCAACGAGGCGCCACATAGAATAAGGATTGTACTCATAGTTGGGTTCGCCGTCCTCAGAAAGGAGACCGTAGCGAATATGGCCGCTATTGTTGGGGCCGTCTGCGTAAAGGGCGGAGTTAGCCATCGGAAGCGGAGCCTCCAGGTTGCCGCCATTGTAATGAGTCTCTATGTCGGACGCGGAAAGGATATGGTACCACTTGCCAACCTCAGGCATCTTAACAGTTTTGAGGAACTCTGCCTTAGCTGCCTGCAACTTTGCCATAGCAGCATCAATCTCGCTCTTCACCAACGGAGTAGTAAAGCTGGACTCCTTAGCCTCATCTACGGCTGCCTGCAAAGCGAGAGCGGCTTCTTCCGTAGTCTCACCGATACCAGTGCCGAACACAGCGGTGCTTGCATAAGTCTGAAGGACATTTGCCAGCTTTGCAATCTCAGTAGTGTCAGCGTAAAGCTCTTTTACTGCATCAATCGCTGCGCGAAGCTCATTGATGTCGGCTTCTGTCGCTACGTTATCGGCAATTTTAAACGCAGCCTCTTTTGCAAGTTCGTACATCTTGTCTGCCAACGGAGCAAGCCCCTCAGTATAGCAGTACTGTGAAAGAGTCTCATCAAGAGTTACAGGGAACACATAAAGTTCTGCAAGCGAGAAGAACGGATACTCCGCACCAGTGTTCTTACGACTACTACCAGTAGCTAATACGTCCATACGAACATACTTGTAGTCCTTACCAAGATCAATAGTCGGAGTCGTTACCCAATTCTGATAAGTCTCTGTATTGTTACCCCAATTATTAGTGATGTCGATTTGACGGATAAAGGTCCAAGCGTCATCTTCAGTCAATTCATCTCTTTCTTCATTGGAAGCATAGAAATTAATAATCGTCGGACGATCCTGATTACCCCAACTATCGCAACGCTGAAGCATACGAACCTCAAAACCACTGATCGGAGCGGCAGAGAAATCGAACTGCAGGTTATGCGGCTTAGTCAACGGATCATTATCCACATGCCAAGTAGAGTGGAAGATGCTGGTAAGGCTGTCAATGAGAGCAGCGTAAGTTCCTTGAATAGGATCTTTAGCATTAGACCATACTTGGCGTTCAGAATCGTCCTTCTCGTCATCAGCATCAGTGATAGCATTTTCAGGACTTACAGTGTAATATGTAATATTGTCCCAGATAGTATTTGCTTCCTTGGCAAGAGCAGACAGACGATCGGTGCGTTCATTCTGCGCTTTGATCGCAGGCAATTTTTCCATGATGCTATCCTCAACAAGGCGGATATACCAAGTAGAATGGTCGTTGATACCTGTCTGATTCGGGTAAGTTACAATGTCGCCACCTGTACCATTACCACTTGAATGACTTTCTGGGTGGTAAGGAACGCTGTTACAAGTATTACTGATCTCCCACTGCAGCGAGCCGATAGGCTTAATAATCTGTTCGTTTGTGGGAACAGAAGCCAACAGTACCTTCTTACTATTACCGGTAGTTTCGGAACCATTGATATATTTCTCGTTCTCGTAGTTCTGGATAGTAAAATTACCATTGGCAAGCGGAACGATATGCCAAATTTGCTTCAGGTCTTCAGCATTATAAGCCTTCCAGCCGAGCTGAATCTCGGAGTTTACAGTCATTGCCTGCTCAACGCCCTGCTTATTTACGAACTCGGGATATGCACTAACGATGTAGTAATAGCCTTCAGTGATAGAGTTTACACTTCTCTCCACGGCCTCTTTAGCTGCGATGAGCCTGTCCATTGCTTCTTGGTACTCAGCGTCAGTATGCTCATCAAGAGATATCAGTAAAGCATACTCAAGAGCTGCATTGAAGTTATCAACTGCCTCTTGCGGGTACTGACCAGGCTTATCACCGGCATCATACTCTATACCAGCCTCGGAAATCTCGTCTATGAGTGCTTGAAGGTCTCCCTGGAGGTCATGCTGATAGAATACGCGGAAAGCATTGTAAGCATTAGTGTCCTTGTACTCCCAAAGGTGCACAGTAGCAATACCCCAATAAGCAACGCCGCAAACAAAGAGGGGTTTATCACCCTCTCTGGCAAAGCAGAAAACCGCAGAAACATCATCCCATGAAGGTCCATACTGCTCATTTACTTCAGAAGAATCGGCAGCCAAGTGAATAGACAGAGGAATTGCATACTCTATGTCAGCCTGCAATCCAAGAGAACCAATACCATTATTCATTGGATCGGCCTTGGTGCTACCGAAGTACTCCAGCGTTTCAAGGTTCTGGAGGAAATAGGTTTGATTGCCTTTGTAGTCCTTTGGCCCCTCAGATACAATCCAAGAAGCGCGAGCGTTCCACAGTCCGGGGATCTATACGTGCTCAAGAGCCCCCTCCTCAGTCACACCGAGGTAGAATAGAAATCGGTGCGATTACCCTGCGTACCGCACCAAAGCGCGATAGTATCGCCAGCTTTAATCTAATCGGCGGCAATACGGTCGCTTAACACATAACGTGCAGAAACCGACTGCCACATGGATGCACTGAAAAGCGCAACCATAATGCAAAGTAAAAATTTTTTCATTTGCTTAAATTTTAGTGATTAGTATAAAGATGGTTATATCTTACGATTATCGTATGTTGCCACTTCCTGCATAAAGCACGAATAGCGCAGCAAATTTACTCTTTTTATGCGTAATTCCTAACATCTTACGCATAAATTTGCCGTTTTACCGTGATTTTAAGAGAAAATATTCTGAAAATAGCACCGATTACGCATCTCAACGCCACTATGCACGATGATAATGATGGCGATGCTTACGATGGTGATGTCCAAAACGATGAAGGCTGTCGAAACCATCGGGGCGATGGAAATATTTAGACTTGTAAAGCTTGCGCGAGACGATAAAGAAAATAATTGCACTCGCCCAGCCTGCAAAAACGTCGACGACATAGTGCGCACCGATGTACACCGTAGACATACAGAGTAGCACATAGAACGGCAGCAGCGCCATGCCCCACAGTTTCTTCATCCTAAAAGTAAGAAGCAGTATTACAGTCGACACACCCACATGGCTGCTGGGGAAAGCAGCGATAGGAGCTTCGCCACCATGCAGCACATAGACTAAATAGCTAAACGGACCAGAGTGATAAGTCTCCAGTTCTCGATGATAGCGGAACCAGTCGTCAACAAAGGGGAACACGCCATTAGCAGCATCAACCCCAGGCGCATGGAAGTAGAACTGCGGACCCGCAGCATTGTAGAATAGGTAAACGATGTAGTAGAGGAAGAATGTAGACATCACTACAAAGGTTACACTGTCGAAGCGGCGTGGTCGTTTGAAGATGACCATCAGCACAACAATTGCAATAATTGGGAAATAAGAGAAATAGCCAAAGTAAAACAGCTCCCTCCAGAATGCACTATTAACCACCTGGGAGAACACCAGCGCAGGCTGACAGCCAAACATTTGCTGGTCAATCATAGCCAGCACATGGTCTTGATTTGGTAGCATCGACGAGAAGTAATAGATGTCAGGATACCAGTAACCCAGCATGGCAATCTGGAAAATCACACGTAGCTGATAAGTCGCGTGGCACGCGTGGAAGCGATACAAGCGGTAAAGGAGCCAAGTAATGGCAACTATAGTAGCACGTCCACCCACAATCGACAAAAGAGCGCTACGTTCCATGTCAACACAATACAACGCTGTCAGCAACAGCGTCAAAGCCACATAAATAGCTGCCAACTTCTCCACGCCAAGCAATCCTGGCATAGGACGCTGCCTCTTAAAGTAATTTTTTATATCCATTTCTGTTGTTTATACCACGCTACTGACTTCGCCACGCCTTCAGCCAGAGCCGTCCGAGGCTCAAAACCCAGCTCACTCTGTGCCGCATGGATATCGCAGCTCCAGTCGCGTTGTTTAAGTAAGTTATATTTATCTATATTCAGTACAGTCATACTCCTAGTAATGTGCGACAGCCACTCACTCGCATAGCACACGCCCTTAACTAACCACAGCGGAGCAACAATGTGCATCATTCGACGCACACCCAGCTCATGCTGCAACAGTTGGCAGTAATCGCTGCTACTATAAGTCCTGCCATCGCTAAGCTGATAAACCGCACCGGAGCGCCCCTTCGTCAGAGCCAGCAGAGCAGCCTCACAAAGGTCATTAACGTAGATAAAGGTTAGGTGTTGCGGCTTTCTACCCACTGATAGGCTCATGCCCCCACGCACACTCTTAGCCACGAGATACAAATCCTTGTCCCTCGGCCCATACACCGCCGTAGGGCGCAGCACCACATAGTCCAACCGAGGCGACAACGCAAGCAAGCACTCCTCTGCAGCCATCTTAGAGCGTCCGTAAGCCGTCGGAGCCTGCCCTTCGACGGGAAAACCGCCAGCCATAGGCACAGCACTGAGCGAACTCATCAGCACAAAGCGGCGAGGAGCCACATTAAGGTTTAATAAGGTGGTAGCCAAATTTTCCGTCGCCTCGCAATTAGAGCGCATAAAGTCGATCTCGTTACGAGCCTTGGTAGCACCAGCCACATGCACCACATAATCCCAGCCTTTGCCGTCATGCTGGTCAACAAAAGCCTCAATCTCACCGCGAAGCGCCGCAGCGTCATTAAGGGAGAGGACGATAATGTTGATGCGCTCGTCGGCAAGCCAACGTCTTGACGATGCGGCGCGGACAGCAGCCCACACCTCAAAGCCCTTTGCCAAAGACAACTCTACCAAATGGCTACCTACAAAGCCACTGGCTCCGGTAATCAATATTGATGGGCAGCCATCAGACGTTAAACATCGAGCATCAGTCATCATTGCGCAATCCTGTCTCGTTATATACCTATTATATTTATAAGGCGCTCCATGCCCTCAGTCGCACCAGCCTGAATATGCGTTATATTAAGGTCTATCGGGACTGACACCTCCTTCGGGTCAATCAGATACACCGGCACGCCCTCACGAACATAGTTCACCAAGCCCGCCGCAGGGTAGACATTGAGCGAAGTGCCGATAATCACCAGCACATCAGCCTCGCCCACCTGCTGCGCAGCAGGAACAATCATCGGAACAGCCTCCTCAAAAAAAACAATATAGGGTCTGAGCAGCGAACCGTCGGCAGCCTTAGTGCCAGGCTCCACCTCCCAATTGTTCCGATCGAGCACCTGCCAGCAAGCAGGGTTCTCAACGTCCCTACTTGAGCAGACTTTGCGCAGTTCGCCGTGCAGGTGAATGACATTAGTGCTGCCAGCACGCTCATGGAGGTCGTCCACATTCTGAGTGATGACCACCACGTCATAATTCTGCTCCAAGCCGGCCACCAACTTGTGGCCATCACACGGCTTAGTGTCAAACAACTGCTTGCGTCGCTCATTGTAGAAACGAGTAACCAGCTCCGGGTCTTGCAACCAGCCCGTATGACTCGCCACCTGCATCACAGGATACTGTTCCCACAGCCCACCGGCGTCACGGAAAGTTGAAATCCCACTTTCCGCACTCATGCCTGCTCCGGTAAGGAACACTATTTTCTTATTTGCCACTGCCATGTTCAGTTTATTGTGCACAGCGCACCGAATATGCTGCACCACGCTAAAAACACCTGCAAAGATATTACATTTTATCGTATAATTCCCTGCACAGACGCGATAATTTATAAATACCCTTGTTTCGTCCTCATTTATTCATAATTATAGCGTGTCTATTCCGTTCATTTATATTATTAACCATACATCGCAAGGCACAAAAAACGGGAGGCGCATTATCTGCGCCTCCCGAATGATTATGTCTTTACCGATAATCTATCTTTTCTGTCCACCAAATGCGGACTTATAGTTTATCGGTGCAGAACGAATTGCTACTAATACTTCACCTTCTCGCCGTCAATAATGTAGATCTGACCCTTCTGAGGTGCAGTTACTTTCTGACCATCGATAGTATAAGCACCCTTGCGGAAAGCATTAACGATGTCTTCTACAGTGATACCGCCCTTAACGCCAGTAACGTCGTCAGACCATACAAGACCTTTAACAGTCAGGCTGAAGGCAGCCTCTACGTCTTCAATCTCACCCTTATAGTATTTAGGATCGATTGCACCAGTGTGAGCAGAGATGCTTGTTCCGCCATCACCTGCGACGATGAGACCCTTACCGGAGCCATAAGCGATACCAGCGTCGATCCTCTCGGAGTAAAGCATACCATAGATACCATTACTTACACTCGGGTCGAGCTTATTAACAACCTCCGTGGGGAACGGAATCATCAACTCGAACTCCTCGTAGTCAACGCCTTCAACAGCGTTGCCGAACACGAAGAATGCTGCCTCATTAGCTGCGAGTTCATTCTTCTCGTAGAACACAACGGTGGTCTCGTCGGTATCTTCATCGTAAGTCATCGACTTGATGCCATAGATATGGCAGTCGTTTTCTTCATTAAGTATAGCGATGTCGCTTACATTGTAAGGAACAGCGAAGATATCCATAGCGTTAAGCTTGAAATCCTTTACAATGATAGCCTCAGTCTCTTCAGTGTCGATTTCTACAAGCTGCCATGTGGTAGAGTCTGCCACACCAGCCTCAGTATAAACAACGTTCCCACCATTAGCACCAAGTACATATTTGTGGCTGTTAGTTGCCTGCGGAGTAAAGGCGTAAGTGCCATTACCGCTGAACTCAACAGTGTAAGCAACGGGGTCATAGCTCTGGCCTACGTTGTTACCTTTAGTGCTTCCGCCCGGGAGGTAGAAGCCTGTTCCGAGATTTTGCACATAATAGGTTCCATTCTCTGCCTCAACGAAACGCCACATAGAGTAAGGATCGAAAGTGTAGTCGGGGTTACCTTCTACGACTTTACCAACCTTAGTAGCAGAGGTGTTGCTGTAGCCAGAAGTGTAGAGAGCTTGTCCGTTGAGCTCGCTACCCTCAGTCAAATCGCCGTTAAGAATGAAGTACCACTTGCCAGCCTTGAAGCTGTTGATCAACGCTACGAAATTGTCGATCGCTTCTTTAAGATTATCAATAGCAGCATCAAGTTCAGCCTTCGTTGCATTAGGCTTGAGGCCGAGCTCCTTAGCTGCGGTTACGGCAGCTGACAGAGTAGCGATAGCCTCAGCTTCTGCAACCTGACCGATACCCTCACCCACCTCAGTATTCTGAGTAAGGAAGTTAGCGCGATCTACGAGCTCGACAAGCTTAGTTGTATCAGCGTAGAGAGCCTCTACAGCGGCGATAGCAGCCTGCATTTCAGCGATGTCGGCAGCTGTAGTGCTACCAGCGTCGGCAATAGCGCGCTTAGCCTCAATCATTGCCTTCATAGCGTCAGCCTTTTCGCCCAGACCATCTACTGTATAGTACTGAGAAGCCTTCTTATCGGCGTTAGCCTCATACATCTGGAACTCAGACAAGGTGAAATAAGTGCCGCCATTGGCGTTAGTGTCTACATAGTAAGCTACACGGTTAACGGGACGGCCAAAGTCGAAGGTGTAAGTTGCCGGCAGAGGCAGGCTGCCCATTGAAACATTGGTAGCAAGAGGCTCACCATAAACGGTGTCGCCTGCAAGAGTGTTGCAGCCATAGAAGCGAACGAGGTTCGGACGCTCTTGGCTACCCCAAACTTGCCAGTTCGGGTTAGAACCCTTACCGGAAGCGCCACGAATGTTGTAAACAAAAGTAATGACCTGCTTAGGCTCGTTCAACTTGACGCTGATATAGCCACTACCTTGCATATAGGTGGTGTCGTTATCGTCAATGAGGTACTCATATTTATCAGCAAATGCTACACCCTGCTTACGAATGGTAGAGAAGGTCAGCTGATTGCCATCACCAGGCTCTTCATCTGCGCCACCACTTACATTAGTAATAAGCGGGTTTTCATAATCGGGAGCCCAAACAAAGAGCTTGTCGTAGAGATCCGAAGCATTATTGGCAAGTTCCTTCAACTGCGCGTCAAGGTCTGCTTGAGCCTTCTTAGCCTCGAAATCAGTCATCTGCTCGTCAGAAATCCTGCGCATATACCACAGATTAGAGTGGTAATCGGTAGTAGCAGGGTCGTTCCAAACCGCCCAAGAGGTCAAGTTGCCTGCACCGTCGGAAGCGGTGGGCTGATTGCTGGCATACGGAGTGTAAGAGGTGCTATGATAGGTATGACTGCCCCAGAACCAGAGACCAGTGTAGCGGAGGGTGATGTTTTGAGCCTCCTCGGGGTCGATAGTAGCTGCGGGATTGGAAGCATACCACTGCGTACCCTTTGCTACATAGTAATTATTTGCATAACTCTGCACGAGGAACTCGTCTTTAGTGGTGGTAGGAGTCACATAGAACACGAAATCGATAGCCTCGGGGTCGAATGTCTTATATTTGAGGTTTGGCACGCTTGCATCGATGTACGCAGCCTTCTCTACGCCGAAGTTATTGAGGAAATCTGCGAAACCATTAACGAAATAGTAGTATCCTTCGGTAATTGGAACCAACGAATTTTCTACAGTAGCGCGAGCATTCATCAAATCATCGATGGCCTTCTTGTAATCCTCGTCAGAGAGGTTAGAATTCACAGATGCGATAAGAGCAGCCTCAAGAGCGGCCTCATAAGCAGCCACCTCTGCCTCGCCATAGTAGCCGGGGTCGGTACCAGGAATGAATTCTACATCGGTATTGCCAGTGTAAACATCGATAAGCTCGAGCAGGTCGTCCTGAAGACTCTCTTCATAGGAAGCGCCATAGACGTTCCACTGGTTAGTGTCGGTATACTGCCACAAAAGCACGTGAGGAGCTTCCGAACCCCAGAAACCAAGATAGTAGAATGACTCTTCATCCTTACTCCAGCAGAAACCAACAGAATTATTATCGGAGCCACGACCAGCACCATTGGTACGCCAGTTTGCAACCTCCTTCTCAGTGTAGGTAGCATCGTCGCGATAAACACCAGACTGGTAATTGTCCCAAGAATAAGTGTTAGACCAGGGGATATCCTCGGCGCAAGAGATTATCTGGAAGTGAGAAGCGTTTGCCGGATCGCTAACAACGCCACAACCAGAGCCACCAAAGCCCGTAGCAGTACCGATATACTTACCTGTACCAACAAGCTTGATGTACACAGTGGGCGCACCAGTGCGAGCATCATTGGGACCCTATTCCAAAACAATGACAGCAGCGCTGCCTACACCGAGGCCACTTCGCACTTCAACGCCGAGAGAGCCATTGGTAGCCTGGATATAGGTACCAAGGTCGGCAGTGCGGCTCGCCATCTCTATCACGACGGTATCGCCGGCCTTAATCTGATCCGCAGCCTTGCGCCCACCGACATTCCAGCGCGCGTCAACACTGCTCCACATCGCTCCTATCATAACAAGGAGCATCGAAAGTAAAAACTTCTTCATGTGTCTTTTAGGTTTAGTTAATAAATATGGGTTAATAAGTTATGAATATATTTACAATATACGCGGCAAAGTTAATATTTTCTGTCGTAACTATAGCAATATTCATGCAGAATTCGTTAAATATTACTAAAAAAACTGCATAAGGCTACCTTTTTGCTAAGGCAACCTTATGTATTGGAGCGAAAAATCGTGGAAAAGTTACGCTTCGTCCTGCGGCACGAGCGAAGGCACTACGAGCTTATAGCCTTTGCCGTGCACATTGATAATCTCCACATTGGGATCATCCTTAAGGTGCTTGCGCAGCTTGGTGATGTACACGTCCATGGAGCGTGCGTTGAAATAGTTGTCGTCAATCCAGATGGTCTTGAGCGCATACTCGCGCTGCAGCACATCATTGGCGTGCTGATAGAGCAGCACGAGGAGCTCGCTCTCCTTGGTGGTGAGCTTCTGCAACTCTCCGTTAGGGCGGATAAGTACTTGCTTCTTGACATCGTAAGTGAAAGAGCCTATTTTGAATGAAGCAACGTCGGACTGCTTCTTGGCATGGACGCGCCTCATGATAGCCTCGATGCGCAGGGTCAGCTCCTCCATCGAGAAGGGCTTAGTGATGTAGTCGTCGGCTCCGATGTTGAAGCCCTCGAACACATCCTCCTTCAGCGTCTTCGCCGTAAGGAATACGATAGGCATATCCGGGCTGGCCTGCTTTATATCGCGGGCGAGAGAAAATCCGTCCTTCTTGGGCATCATCACATCGAGCACGCAAATATCGTATTGGTCCTTGACAAAGGCACGATATCCGGCCTCGCCGTCACTACAGAGCTCAGCGTCATAGCCTTTGGCCTGCAGATACTCTCTAAGCAACATGCCGAGGCTCTCATCGTCCTCGCACAGCAAGATTTTTGTCTTGTCAATCATAGTTTTATCGTTTTTTGGTTCACAATTATCTATATTCCATTCTCGAGCCTTCATCTCAGGCTTGCAACTCGGCTTTTTTAAGGGTCTTAAGGGTGATAGTAAATTTCGTACCCTTGCCAAGCTCGCTCTCGGCAGAGATCTGGCCGCGATGAAGCCTCACGATATTCCTCACATACGCCAGACCAAGGCCGAAACCCTTCACGTCGTGCTTGTTGCCGCTATGCACGCGATAGAATTTCTCGAAGATTTTTTTCAAATTCTCCTTGCGAATGCCTATACCATTGTCGGCAATCGTGATGACCAAGTTGTTGTGCCTATTAACGGTGGCAACGCTGAGACGCAGCGGCTCGTCCTCACGGCGATACTTCACCGCATTTTCCATCAGGTTGTGGAGCACATTGGTAAGGTGCACCTCATCGCCACACACCCACGCGTTGCGAGCACCGAGGTCTACCTCCACGGAGCCGCCGCTCTCCTCGACCTTGAAACGGAAGGTGCCGACCACGTCTTCCACCATCTCGTTCATGTCAAGCTCCTCCTCCTTGAGTGCCATGCGCTTGCCTTCGAGCAGGGAGGTCTGCAGCACCTTATCTATAAGCAGGCGGAGGCGCCGTGTCTCGTTGCCGATGACAGAAGAGAGGTGTGCCGTGAACTCAGGGGTCTTGTGCACAGACTCATCCGAGAGCATCTGCGACGCCAGCGAGATAGAGGCCACCGGAGTCTTGAGCTCGTGGGTCATATTGTTGACAAAGTCGGTCTGCATCTCGCCAAGCCTGCGCTGACGGAAGGTAACACGCACCGTATAGGCGAACATCACCGCCAGGATCACGATAAACACGATTGCCGTAACGATATAGCGTGCCGACTGATAGATGTAGCGGTTGATAGAGGGGAAGCTGACCGTCAGAATACCCACATTGTCGGGCGAATTGTTGGGCATCAGCACCTGTTTGTAGCTGTGGTCGGCACCTTCGGCGGTGTAGTCGGGACAACGGTAGAGCACACGTCCCGCACGGTTGCTCACCTCGAAGTGATAAGGCATATCGATACCCTCCTTGACGAGCTCCGAGCGTATGCGGCTGTCGAGGTTCTTAAAGTTGATGCGCTCCTCGATAGGCTGCTCGCTGGTGGAGTAGAGAATGCTATAGATAATGCGGTTAAGCAGCTCCTGCTGGTAGACATAGCGCTGCTTCAGCTCACGTTTCATCTGGTCGGAGAACTCCGGACGCTGCCTCCACAACTTGCGCCCCAGAGTGAGTCCCTCATCATCCTTGGTAGAGTGCCGCACAAGGCCGGCAATCTCTCGCTGCATCCCGGCAGGCATTCTTTTCTTGTCGACCTTGTCGCTATAGATAGAGTCAGTGAGAATCATCAAGCTGTCGGCAGTCCCCATGTTCAGATCACGGTCTATATCCGTGCTACCAATGGAGTAAAGGTCGTTGCGCAGCCCCTGATAGGTCTCCTCAATCTCCATACTGCGCGCCACGCGAAACAGCGAGCGGCTGACACCGGAGTCAAACTGCTCCTTGCGCATCGACACCACGCGGCTCGAATAGTTGATAAGGATAGAGACCAACGCCGCGAAGATCAGCGACATCGCCACCACCACTGTTATAAGCCTGATATTCTTCATTCGTCCTTCAATCCGGCGCACCATCATACGGCAACACCTTTTCGGCGCAAAGATACCTTATTATATTATAGGCAAACCTCGCCGCAAGAAGACAAACCGCCGTTTTTACGTTTTTTAACACGCACAACCCTTTTTGCATCACCCCTCAGCAATTAACAACAATCCTCATTCTAAACACTATCACCGTCAAGCTCAACCCTTCTCCCCTATTCTCTTTGCCAAACCCACGCAAAACTCTATCCATCCTCCACCTTGCCGTACTTCTCCCCCTCGAAATTTTACCTAACCCCGTCGGGATTCGCAGAAAAGGCCTCCACGCGCGATTTTTGAGCCTCCGCGTTTGTTTTTTCATAGTGAAACTTTAAAAATTCATATAAGAATTTCTAAAAA
>JAFLUU010000046.1 GCA_022508585.1 Prevotellaceae bacterium
TCCACTCGCATCAACAATCTGCCGCCCGAGCAGCGCGACGAAATTCTCCGGACTCTCTCCCAATGGCTCGGCGAGCCTGTAGTTGGCAATAAATAATTGCTCAAAAACCAAAAATTCCACGATTTTAAGTTACCTGACATGCAAACTTTCCTCTATCCCGCCGACCTCGGCGACCTGCGCAAGGCTCTCGACGAAGCTGCCGAGATCAAACAAGACAGATATAAGCACCAACAGCTCGGCCACAACAAGACTGCGCTGCTTATCTTCTTCAATAACAGCCTGCGCACCCGCCTTTCTACACAAAAGGCCGCCCTTAACCTCGGCATGAATGTCATCGTGCTCGACATCAACCAAGGAGCGTGGAAGTTGGAGACCGAACGAGGCGTGATAATGGACGGCGACAAAAGCGAGCACCTGCTTGAGGCCATTCCCGTGATGAGTAGCTATTGCGACATAATCGGTGTGCGCACTTTCGCCCGCTTTGAAAATCGCGAGGACGACTACAGCGAAAGTATCCTGCGTCAGTTTATCCGGCATAGCGGTAAACCGGTGTTCTCTATGGAGAGTGCTACCGTCCACCCGCTGCAAGCCTTCGCCGATCTCATCACTATAGAAGAATACAAGAAGACGGCGAGGCCGAAAGTGGTCATGACGTGGGCTCCTCACCCTAAAGCTCTGCCGCAGGCCGTGCCTAACAGCTTCGCGCAGTGGATGCTGGCCGCCGATGTGGATTTTGTGTACACCTGTCCCGAGGGTTACGAACTTGATGCGCAGTTTGTTGGCGATTTGAAGCCCGAATACGATCAGGCGAAGGCTTTCGCTAACGCCGACTTCGTCTATGCTAAAAACTGGAGCTGCCCGGGCGTAACCCTGCCCGACAAATATGGACAAATCCTCTCCAAAGACATGAGCTGGATGGTGGATAGCGACCACATGGCCTTGACAAACAACGCATTCTTCATGCACTGCCTGCCCGTGCGCCGCAATATGATTGTAAGCGACGACGTTATTGAAGCTCCGACCTCGCTTGTGATACCTGAGGCCGCCAATCGTGAGATTTCCGCCACGGTTGTGCTCAAACGTATGCTGCAAGCCATATAAATGGCAAGCCATAACGACTTAGGAAAGACCGGCGAACTAATCGCTGCGCGTCATCTGATCGGTTTAGGCTACACTATCCTCGCTACTGACTACCGTGCAGGTCATCGCGACATTGATATTATTGCAGCCAAAGACGGCACCACCGTTTTCGTCGAGGTAAAGACACGCGCCACCGACAAATTCGGCAATCCCGAGGAGGCAATTACCAATGCCAAGATTCGTAATTTAATCTATGTCGCTAATAGGTATGTCTGGCAGCACCATATCCGCGGCCCCGTCCGCTTTGACGTTATCTCTGTTGTCGGCACGAGCGAGCCTTTCAAGATTACTCACTTTCCCGACGCGTTTAATCCCTATAGCCTGCAGTATTTCAGCCATTTCCAACACAATTCCTATACCAAGAAATTCTAATATTATACAAATAGGCTTAAAAATCACATAAAGAGACACAAACATTATGCAAATAAGTTCTAAAATCATATAAAGAAACTCTAACATTACGCATGTAAGTTATAATTTTATAAAGGAAACTCCAATATTATAGTTTTTCGTAACCAAAATCCCCAAGACCATCGGCTTTGGGGATTTTTTGTTCTGCAAAAGACCATACTTCCACGCGCAAATTTTGTAATTCATGCGTATTAGCACAATCTTTTAATTATATTTCTTGGTAGAAATAAAAAAGTTTAGTTTATAATGCGTAATAGTAAAAGAAGGCGTTAAATTCTATAATAAAGTTGTAAAATTAAATAAAACACAATTTTACTATATTTTTGCTTGAAGAGGACTTTTTTGCGAGAAAAATGAGTACTTTTATATCAATATTATTTATTTTGGACTAAGGAAAATACCTTCTAATATATGGCAAGAATATACGATAACAAGTTTGTAGGGATAACGGAACAGAGTAGCTTAAATGATTTAAAGGCAGAATACAAACATAAACGAGAACGTTTTTGAACAAAATATGCGTAAGAGGGGGATAACATTAATAAAAAAGTCCAACTGACATTTCATTGTTAGATAGTCGCTATCGGAATGCTTTGATTAGCGCATTGCCTCCAAAGCATATATTAAGACATACTACGTCAGTTCAAAGATAACGACACAAGATAATAGGTGCAGGCTCAAAAAGCCTGCACCTATTATCTTGGAATAAAAATATGCACTATAAACTTTCTTTCAAAATCTTCAGGACATCGTCGCTAGTAAGAACACGATAACCACCAGTAAGGAGGAAAGTGCCGTCAACAATCTGGAGAATTTGTTCTTCAGTTACGCCTAAATCCGTAAGATTCATGACAACCCCGATTTCACGCATCCAATGTTCAAGAGCCGCGAGACCCTCCGACGCAATCTGCTCTTGATTTTTCCCTTGCGTGTCGACATTCCACACAGTCTCGGCAAAACGCACGAATTTATCGAGACCATTTGCCATAATATACTTGTAATAAGGTATAGAAACGGCGGCAAGAGTCATACCGTGCGTGGCGTCGGTTATAGCTCCAACTGCCTGACCGATCATGTGTACCTCCCAATCTCCGTCCTTACCCATACCGAGCAAAGTATTGAGAGCCCAAGTAGCAGTCCACATGATATTGGAACGAGCTTCGTAGTCTTGTGGTTTTTTAACGGCGATACGTGAAGAATGAATGAGCGAACGCATCAAACCTTCGGCGATATAGTCAGTAGTGTTGTCGTCTTTTCCGGAGAAGTACTGCTCCATGATATGCGACATCACATCGAAGATACCAGCGACCATCTGATACTGCGGAACACTGATAGTATAATTAGGATTAAGGATAGAAAATTTCGGAAAGACCTCGGGGCCGAACACTTTGCCAATCTTCAAACCCTGAGTGCGGTTGGTAATGACACTACCGCCGTTCATCTCGGAGCCAGTGCCAACCATTGTAAGCACAACACCAACGGGAATAATTCTACAATCTGGCTCGTCCATATTAAGATAGTACTTCTTCCAAGGATCATCTTCGCACCAAGCCGAAACACTCACACCCTTGGCATAATCGACGACCGAACCGCCACCAACAGCGAGAATAAGGTCGACATTATTGTCGCGCGCAATCTTTGCCCCCTCATAGAGTTTTTCTATAGTGGGGTTAGACATCACACCGGCGTCCTCAACCACAGTTTTGCCTGCTTCACGGAGAATATCGATCACCGCATCATAGATACCATTGCGCTTAATGCTACCAGCACCGTAAGTAAGCATTACAGTCGGACCATAATTTTCCAATTCGTCGACCAGATACTTCAACGAATTGTCACCAAAGTACAATTTCGTGGGATTGGAATAAATAAAGTTGCCTTTCATTTTATAATTGCTTATATTATTATTCTGCTGCTCGACAGGCAGCGTTTTAATAACGTTAAGAATTGAGAATTAGGCCTCTATGCACAGAGTTTCCCAATTCTCAATTCTCAATTTGCAGATCTAAATTCTCTTATCTTACTTCAGACCGAGTTTTTTCGCGATAGCCTTGGGCAGAGCGTCCTTGTGAACCACGATATTCATGGTCTTGTATGCCACATAAGGCTTGGAGATGTAAGCGAAGCCCTTGTAAGCACCATAATAGCCCCACGAGTTCTTCATCATGAAGTACTCCTTGCCGTCGGGATCCTTTGCCAAGCCATAGAGCAGCATACCGTGGTCGTCAGTGGTCTCCCAGTTGTCGTAAGCCTCCTGGCGGATTTCCTGAGTGATTACTTTCTCGCCGGCATCGCTTACAGTAGCGTTCTTTGCCTCCGACTTACCGATCCAACGCTCCTGATCGCTGCCCTCGCTGCTGGTGTATTTGGCGTCAGCAGGCACGGTAGCGATACTTGTGCTGTTGCGGTTGAAGTAAGTCTCGCTAACATCGGCACCCCACGCGATGGTATAACCTGTTTTGATAGCGTTCTCCATCACTTCCATGAACTCATCGAGCGGCAGGTTGTAGCTGTGAGCCCAACGCCAGTTGTCCTGCACCTCGATAGCGAAAGTGCTATAGAACGGGTGGTGAGTAAAGGAGGTAAGGCTCACATAGTCATCAGCGTTGAGGCCGAGACTTGCAGCAAAGCTCTGCGGAGTGTAGGTCTTGCCCTCATACTCGAATGTTTCGGGCATCGGGCCGAGGTAAGAGTCGAGAATGCTCTTGAAAGGATTGAGCCACACGGGAGAAAGCTTCTTCACATTGGCGTCAGGGCCGGTGATAGCATTCAGATAGCCCTTGGCCACCTTCTCCAACTCGCTGTGATTGAACAGAGTGTCGCCATACAGGCTGCCGGCAGGGGTAACGGCGCTCTCGGGCATGAGACCATAGTTCTTCAAGCAGTACAGCACATCATAGAAGCTGCCGCCCTGCGACCAGCTCACATCGCCGTGCATACGCACATTGGCGATAGCGCGGTCTACATAGGTCTTGTATATCACATACGCCTCGGCCAGGTCATAAGTCTTGCCGGTGGTGCGCAGGAGCTCCGCCTCAAGGAACGCAAGGCTGGAGAAGCACCAGCAAGTGCCCGAGCGGCTCTGGTTTTTGATAGAAGTAATAGGATTTTCCTTTACCACAGTAAATTTTGTGGGTTCCTTGTCGTCAGCCATAGCGCGGACGCTACCGAGCATAGCCGTTGCGGCCATCAAGACCGCGAGAATTTTTGTCATCTTCATAATATAAATGTTGTTTAATAATGAAATTCCGCTACATATTTCTCCACATCATCGGCGTGATAAGGGATAATGTCTTTGCCAAGGAAGCGTGCGCCGTCGTCGGTAATCAGCAAGTCGTCCTCTATGCGTATGCCGCCGAAGTCCTTATACTTCTCGATAGCGTTAAAGTCGAGGAAGTCGGAGTTTATATCGTTTGCCTTCCAGTAATCTATGAGGTCGGGAATGAAATAGATGCCCGGTTCATCGGTAATGACGAAACCTTTTTGCAGACGGCGCGCCATGCGCAAGCTGGCAGTGCCGAACTGAGTAGAAGGCTGTATCTCGTCGTCATAACCCACATACTGCTGACCCAAATCCTCCATATCGTGCACATCGATGCCCATCATGTGTCCCAGTCCATGGGGCAGGAACAGCGCATGAGCGCCTGCGCGCACAGCCTCCTCCGTGTCGCCCTTCATAAGGCCGAGATCCTTTAGCCCGTTGGTGATGTGGCGGCACACATCCATGTGCACATCGTAGTATTTCACGCCGGGCTTAGCCTGTTGCATAGCGAGGTCGTGAGCCTGCTCCACAATGGTATATATATCGCGCTGGCGATGAGTGAATTTGCCGCTCACCGGCGTAGTACGCGTGTGGTCGGAGCAATAATTGTTGACAGTCTCCGCACCGGCATCTACAAGCAAGAGCCGACCGGCCTCCAAGTAGTTCATCTTGGGCGCGCCGTGCAGTATCTCGCCGTGCATCGTAACTATAGAAGCGAACGACACCTTGCTACCCAGCGCGTTGGCGATACCGTCGATGGTGCCGCCGATGAAATGCTCCGTAACGCCGGGCTGAGCCAGCTTCATCGCAGTAGTATGCATCTTGAAGCCGATAGAGCACGCGCGCTCAATCTCCCTTATCTCCTCGTCGCTCTTGGTGGAACGCAAATCCACTATCGCCTTAATCAGCTTGAGCGACGCCGCAGCCTTCTGCTCCTTAGGATTGATGCCAAGCAGTTCTTGCAGCAATATCTTGTTGTCATGGCGATAGGGCGGCAGGAAGTGAATCTCCTGCTTCTTGCTCCGGGCAGCCTCCACCAGTTCCTGCAACTTGCCGAACGGCGCACTCTCCCCCACTCCGGCGACTTGAGCCATGTCGGCCACGCTCTCCACCGAGCCATACCAGACAATATCGTCGATGTCTATGTCATTACCCAGCAGATACTCGCGTCCGTTGTCCACATCTATCACTCCGGCGAGCCCGTCGCGTTGCGCACCGAAGAAGTAAAGGAAACTACTGTCCTGACGGAAAGTGTAACAATTGTTGGGATAGTTCGCCGGACTGTTGTTGTTGCCCAGAATAATAATCAGACCGCTGCCCATCTTCTCGATGAGCGCCTTACGCCTTGCAATATAAGTCTCTTTGCTGAACATTTGTCGCAAAATATTTATCTTAGATTGCGAAATTACATATTTTTTCTGACTTAGCCCCCCAAAAGACCACCTTTTTATAATAAAACCAAACAAAAGGCTACATTTTCATGCAGCCTTTCGGTAATATTTCCTTTCGTATCTCGCTCAAGCCCCTACGGCATCATAAGCCGCCTTCAGCCTGTCCAAAGCCTTCTGCAACTCGGCGCGAGGCAGCGCCACATTAAGCCGCATAAACTTCTCGCCGCCGCAGCCGAAGGTGTGTCCTTCGTTGAGATAAAGTCCCGCTTTGTTGAGATAAAAGTCATACAGCTCGTCAGCCGTAGCACAAGGCATCTCGCTATTATCCAGAAACAGGAGGAACGAGGCCTCGGCCTCCATCGGCTTAATCCTCGGGCAGTTGGCAGCGAGATAATCCTTCGCGAATCCGATATTCCGCACCACATAGTCCAGCATCTGGTCGAGCCACCGCTCACCTTCATCGCTATAGCAAGCCTCCAAACAGTCGCAGGCAAACACATTGCTTATAGCCACATCAGCTTGGTCGAGGAAAGTGTAATACCTCCTGCGCAAGGTGGGGTTTAGCGTGTAGCTGTAAGACACAATCACGCCCGGCATATTGAAAGTCTTGCTCGGAGCGTTCAGCGAAATGCAAATATCGCGCGCATCATCGCCCACATTGACAAAAGGCGTGTACTTGTGGCCGCAATGCGTCATGTCGGAGTGTATCTCATCGCTTATCACAATCACATTATGCTTCTTGCAGAGCGCCGCCACCTGCTGCAGTTCCTCTTTCGCCCACACCGTGCCTCCCGGGTTGTGCGGGTTGCACAATATCATCATCTTGCAGCCCTCTAACTTGCGGTCGAGGTCGTCATAGTCCATCTCGAAGCGCCCGTTCACCACACGCAGGGGATTATCCACGCGCACGCGTTCATTAACATCTATAATATGAGCGAAAGGGTGGTACACCGGCGGCTGAATCAGCACCTTGTCGCCCTTCTCGGTGAGCGCGCAGATAGCATGGTGGATAGCAGGCACGATGCCGGGCACAAAGTGAATGTCTTTACTCTCAAGCCTCACATCATGGCGGCGCTGCATCCAGTTTATGATGCTCTTATAAAACCCTTCGGAGGGGCAAGTGTAACCAAGCACCCGTTGGCGGAGTCTGTTTTCGATAGCCCGTATCACAAAGGGCGGAGTCTCGAAGTCCATGTCGGCAATCCAGAGCGGCACCACATCGCAGCGCCCCAACTGCTTGTAGATAGCGTCATACTTAACGCAATCAGTGCCCTTACGCTCAATGTGTCTATCAAAATCGTAAGTCATAATTTATCTAATTTATAATTATCTTTTGTTTTCTCTATATAAATAAATTATATACCTTTTAATGCTACACATCTCATCGAAAGCCGAGCCAAGGTCAAGCAAAATTAAGTAAATTATATTAAACACACAGCAAACCGCCATCAAAATAGCTCATTCGTAGTATCTTTCTCGACAGGCAGTACTCAGAAATATATAAATTGACTCGTTCGGGCATCTTTTAGTAACTTTTCTTGTATCACATATCAGCTATAAGTACGGTTTTTGCAACCATATGTTACAAAAACACACAAAACAAGTTGAAAAAATCTATTTTTCACTTGCTGAATTAAGCATTTGTCAAGATTTATAGCGTTTATATCGTGTCATTTGAAAATAAAGATGTACTTTTGCGTCCAAAATTATACCTTAATAATACTTAACGCTAAAAAACAAACATTATGAACGCACAGAAAGTTCTTGAAGACCTGAAGCGCAGGTTTCCCAACGAGCCCGAATACCACCAGGCGGTGGAGGAAGTGCTCTTTACCATTGAAGAAGAATACAACAAGCACCCAGAGTTTGACCGCGTCAATCTCATTGAGCGTCTCTGCATACCCGACCGTATTTACACCTTCCGCGTTACATGGATGGACGACAACGGCAAAATCCAGACCAACACCGGCTATCGCGTGCAGCACAACAATGTGATTGGTCCCTACAAGGGCGGTATCCGTTTCCACTCCTCCGTCAATCTGGGCATTCTCAAATTCCTTGCTTTCGAGCAGACTTTCAAGAACTCGCTCACTACTCTGCCTATGGGTGGTGCCAAGGGCGGTAGCGACTTCTCGCCGCGCGGCAAAAGCAGTGCAGAGGTTATGCGATTCTGCCAATCCTTTATGCTTGAGTTAGCGCGCAACATCGGACCCGACACCGATGTACCCGCAGGCGACATCGGCGTGGGCGGAAGAGAGGTCGGCTATATGTTTGGAATGTACAAAAAACTCACACGCGAGTTCAGCGGCGTGCTGACCGGCAAGGGCATTGAGTTTGGCGGCTCGCTGATTCGTCCGGAGGCCACCGGCTATGGCAATGTCTACTTCTTGCAGGAGATGCTCAAGACCAAAGGCGACAGCGTGGAGGGCAAGACAGTGCTAATCAGCGGCTCGGGCAATGTTGCTCAGTACACCGCCGAGAAAGTGCTGCAGTTGGGTGGCAAAGTGCTCACCATGAGCGATTCCGACGGCTACATCTATGACCCGGACGGCATCGACCGCGCTAAACTCGACTACATCATGGAGCTGAAGAACATCTATCGTGGTCGTATCCGCGAGTATGTGGATGTTTACCCCACCGCCAAATATGTGGCAGGCCAGAAGCCTTGGGGCGAGAAGGCCGACATCGCGCTGCCCTCCGCCACTCAGAACGAAATTAGCGAGGAGGCTGCACAGACGCTCGTTCAGAACGGAGTGATTGCCGTGAGCGAGGGTGCCAATATGCCATCTACTCCGGGCGCAATCCGTGTGTTCCAGCAGGCAAAGATACTCTACGCTCCTGGCAAGGCTGCCAATGCCGGCGGTGTGAGCGTGAGCGGTTTGGAAATGAGCCAGAACTCGGAGCGTCTCTCGTGGACAGCAGAGGAAGTGGACAACCGCCTGCACGCAATCATGGAGAACATTCACGCAAACTGCGTGCGCTACGGCACAGAGTCCGACGGATATGTCAATTATGTGAAGGGCGCCAATGTAGCAGGCTTCATGAAGGTAGCAAAGGCCATGATGGCGCAAGGAGTGGTGTAATCACCGCAGCGAAACACACTTATAAATTATATATAATAAAGCCCACGACCTTTATGGTTGTGGGCTTTATTATTTTCCGAGTTCTATTACCTCCAAATCTCTGATGTCGGCGCCGTCAATGACGAACCGGACGAGCGTTCGCACATGCTGCCAGCCCTGAATGCCGGCGGCGCCCGGGTTTATGTGCAGCAATCCGAGGCTTTCGTCGTACTGCACTTTGAGAATATGGCTGTGGCCGGAGATAAACAGCCCTAAGGGCTTCTTTATGTCCATGTCCGGCAGTCCAGAGGGCTGCTGCTGTGTCCTACGCACCATTTCAGACATCGAGTTCAGGTGCTGCCACACGCTGCGGTCGTAATGACCAGGGTAACCGCCGATATGCTTCATCAGCACCTCTACCTCCTCGCAGCGCCAGCGCAGCACTTCGGGATAAACGCGGCGCAGGTCGCCCCCATCGCAGTTGCCGCAGACCGCGCGGAAGGTCGCGAGTTGCGCAAAGCGCTGCGCGTGTTCGTAGGAGCACATGTCGCCGGCGTGCCATACCTCGTCGCAGGACGCAATGTAGTCGGCAAAGCGCGAATCCCAGTAGTTATGGGTGTCCGAAAGCAACAGAATCTTTTTCATCGCAATAAACCTATGCGTTTGCCCTCTTAAACTTTCTCATCTCAATCCAGAAAAGCACCGCAGAGGTGAATGTGGCTGCCACATCGCCCACAGGAATGGACCAAAACACGCCGTCCACGCCCAGATAGTGCGGCAAAATCAACACCGCAGGGATAAGGAATATCAGTTGGCGCGAGAGCGAGAGGAAAATGCTCTTCTTCACCACCCCAATCGACTGGAAAAAGTTAGTAACCGCAATCTGGAAACCGATGAGCGGGAAGGTGCAGAACAAGATGCGGATATAGTGTACCGAAAGATTGATTAACCTCTCGTCAGTGGTAAACATACTCACTATTTGGCGCGGGATAAGCAAGCTCATCACAAATCCGACGCACACCACCGCCGTGCAGCACAAAATAGTCTTAATCAATGCTGACTTAAGGCGGTCGGCCTTGTTGGCTCCGTAGTTGTAGCCCACGATAGGCTGCATCCCCTGCGTCAAACCCATCACAATCATCAGAAAGAAAAAAGCAAAGCGGTTACAAATGCCGTAGGAGGCCACATCGAAGTCGTTGCCGTAGACCAGCAGGCTCTTGTTGATGAATATAGCCACCGTGCAGCCTGTCAGATTGATGAGGAAAGGCGACATGCCAATCATCAGCGAGTCTTTAACTATGCTGCGTTTCAACTTATAGATGCCGCGGCGAAAGCGAATAAAGCTGCGCTTGTTGCTAAACAGCTTAAACTGCCACACCAGCACCAACGCCTGCGACATCACCGTGGCCAGCGCCGCTCCCGTGATGCCCCAGCCGCACCAATAGATGAACAGCGGACACAGCATCACATTGAGAATGACCGTATATATGGTCGCCATCATCGCCGCGCGCGGCTGCGAGGCCGCACGCAGCATCGCGTTGAGGCCGAAGTAGAGATGCGTAATCACATTGCCCGCAAGAATGACTACCATGAAGTCGCGAGCATAGCTAACCGTCTGCTCCGTGGCTCCGAAGAAGAACAAGATAGGGTCAATGAAGCACAACATCAGCGCTCCGAGCACCACGCCCATCAATACATTGAGCACCACGACATTACCCAGTATGCGGCGTGCCGTATCATAGTCGCGCTCACCCAATTTGACGGACAGCAGGGTGCTTGCGCCCACGCCGACCATCGAACCGAAGGCCGCCGTCATCTGCATCACCGGAAAGGTGAGCGAAATGCCCGCAATGGCGAGCGGCCCGACGCCCTGGCCGATGAAGATAGCGTCCACGATGTTGTAAAGCGACGACGCCGTCATCGCAATCACCGCAGGCATGGCATACTTCAGCAGCAACCGTCCCACAGGCTTCGTGCCTAATTCGAGAAACGCCTCGTCGTGGCTCTGTATCTCCTTCTCGCTTTTCATTTTCAACTTGCAAAGGTACAAAAAACTAACGAAAAGACCTCGCGCAACTTTGCCGTTATGGTTAAAAGCCTTATTTTTGCAACGAAAACATAGCAACCAACATCACATCGGCATGGACGAGAAGACAATGCACTTCGTCATTTTCTGTGTAGGCAATGTGGCAGACGCACTCCACATCAGCGAGCGCGAAACCTACAACCGCATGATGCGTTCCGGCATCATCCGTTCATATATAGTGCCCTGCTACGATGTATTGCACACCTTTTCGCGGGAATACATCGTGGAAGACCTCATAGACCTCATGCGAAAGAAAGGAGTAGCGGCATGACAGTATACCATACCTCCAATATCGCCATTACTACTCCCGACATCGCCCATTCCAGAGCCTATCTGGATTTCGGCAAGGGTTTCTATCTCACCAAGTTTGTTGAGCAGGCACGAAACTACGGTCAACGATTTCTGAGGCGTGGCGAAACGGCAGTGATGAGCATCTACGAACTTTCGGACACCATTGATAACGCATCGTTCAAACTCTTTTCTGCATACGATGGCGAGTGGTTAGACTTTATCTCCGCCTGCCGCAAAGGATTACCCCACGACACTTTCGACATCATAGAGGGCGGCATTGCCGACGACCAAGTCTTTGACACCGTAGACCTTTATCTCGCCGGTATGTATACGCGCGAGCAGGCACTTGACCTGCTACGCTACAAGAAGCCCAACCACCAGATTAGTATCACTTCTCAGCAAGTGCTCGACCGACACCTCCGCTTTATCAACTCCGTTATACTGACCTAAATGCAAGCCAATCCTATACTGCTTAGGCGCAAATACACGCGCATCGTCAAGCTCTTTGCCGAGCAAGTTGGCATGACATACGAGCACGCTCTCGATTTTTTCTACAACTCCAAGACTTTTGAACTCATTAGCAACGGGGTGGCAGATATGCACGCTTTCAGTGATGCGTACTTAGCCGAGGAACTTGCAATAGACTATCGCAAGACACTCAACGACGCCCACACCGCATAATTGCCCCCTCGGGCGAGGCAAAACTACTGCACAGCCGTTACGGCTGCCCGCGAGAACGCGCTGAAATTCGCGTGTATGGTGTCTTGTAGGCACACGCGGATTTTTACGCAACTTTTTTGCGCCTTCGCGCACCCTAACTCGCTGATTGATATAGCCCTTTTCGGACACTTTTTTGCAGCGAAACCACTCGTTTTGTAGTCAAAATCCTTTGCAATGCCCTCCAAAAGGGGCAAAACACCCATATTCGCCCACCAATAACCCTCGATTTTTGTCGTTTTTGTGCGGTTTCCTCTTAAAATGCGCAAAAATCGTCCTAAAACATCGTGTTTTTAATGTTAACCGCAGCAGAGGCGAGATGTTTTATTCTCGCCTCCGTTTTGAATATGCATCGTGCCGTATGTAACCGCGCGTTACTTTACTGCGACTTTCTTACCGTTGATGATATAGGCGCCACAGGGTAAGTCGGAGATATTGCAAGTATCGTACTTCTTGCCGTCGAAGGTGTAGATAGTTCGAAAGCATAGTGCACTTTTCTCGCCAAAGAAGATGCTATTTAGTATGGTCTATTATCAAATTTATGTTTGCACTTAGGACAAGTATAATTATATACGGGCAACCCTCCTGTTCCTTTCCAATATATATTTGAAACACAGTCACCATCGGGTTTTACTTTAGTACCACAACAAGGGCATGTTTTTGAAAATTTTGCATCAGCTATTGCTTTTCCTCCTTTTTTGCATAATTTGAAACCGCCATACATAATAGCTCCCACTATTAATAAATCAATCATAGTTTTTTTTAGTTTTTACCTGCCCGCTCCCTTTGCAGATTGTTTGTATATTCTTTGGCTGATATAAAAAAAAGCGTGGGAACATCTAATCTCTTTGCTCGTCCCACGGCTCAAGGCTCTTGCATTGCCCAATCTGTCCAAAACGAGCAACGCCGAAGCCCACGCAATTATGCAAACCACAATATTCACATTTAGCGAATACCATGCTCACATACCCATGAGCGCCTTTGTTGCCTTGTTTCTCGACAGATTTAAGTTTGCAAGATTTGAGCCGTCAAAAACAAAGCGCAAGTACGCCTTTTTATATATAGATTCCTCTTCCTTCAGTCCTTCTATGGCGAACTTTAGGCGAAGAACGATGCAAAAGTACAGAATATTGCCGAAACAGCACACATTCCGCATCAAAAAACTTGCAAACGCTGCACACTATAATAAAAACTTTGTATCTTCGCAACGTAAACATCTAATAACGACAACCCTATGAGCACGCAAGACATCACAAAAACCAT
>JAFLUU010000047.1 GCA_022508585.1 Prevotellaceae bacterium
AAGTTCAACGACTTTTCTGCAAATTTCCACGACATTTCTGCGCGCGCGGAGGCGCAAAAATCGGACGCGCACGATATTTAACTTGGTGAGAACGACAAAAAGCACCGTGCGCACGACAATACCTGCCGCAAAATATGTTTTTTCTACGGCGCACGATGGTTATTCTGCTCATAGGGTTATCTTATTAAGATATGAGAACGAGAAACAAAACCGCTCGAACAATGTTTGTATATGTTCGAGCGGTAATGTTGAACGATTATAGTGCTAATATGGAATGATAGACCTTGTTTATGAACGAGTGATAATCGTTGTAAATAACTGATTCTCCGAAATGGTTAGACAGGCTGTTGGATAGGGTTATTTTGATGTCTGCTGAGTTGTAGAAATTGCGATATTCATCTTTCGTAGTGAGTGCTCCGCAATCGGGGATGTGTATTAAATAAATTAGTGTCTTGTTTGGAGAATGCAGGTTACGCATAATGTTGTCATGCGAAAGAGTTATGTACTTGGATACATTATGTTTGGTAAATGTTTCCCATCTCGTTATCTTTTTTTCGGTGTTATAGTATGGCATACGGTCAAGAATTATGAAAACTTGAAAGTAGAGAAATGAGTTTGCGCGGATATTAGCTGTTTCGCCGAGCATGTTCTCAAAATAGTTGTTGGAGTTTTGAGAGTAGTTTTGCATAACAAATTTCACGCCAATACCAGCGACAGGATTGTTGTCGCGCATAATTGTTATGTCTACCTTCTTATTTATGTAGCGTCCCATTATCTCTGCTTCTTTGTCGTCATCGTAACCTTGCGCCTTGATTAAATAATCAGAACCGAGACGCGAAGCAAGGTCGTGGGCGATAGTTCCATGCAGAGGCTTTAGTTTTGCTGTACTGCGAGAGCTCCCGCTTTCAATGAAATAGCGAAAAGAAAGCGTAATGGCTTCTATAAATGTGTTGTCTTTACTTTCCATTGCCGTGCCGTTTGCTTATGTTGTAGTTTATATAGTTTTGCAATTCGTGAGAACTGAATGTATAATATCCTCCACTCTTATATTTGCGTAGCAGGCTTATATAGGATATGAAATCGCTGCTGAGAATGATGTCTCTGATGATGTTTATATCAACATCTCCGAGGATGTATAGTCCGCTATATATACCTGCTCCAGCGGGAACGGGGTTTAGTTTGATGCTCGGTATATCTTTAATGCAAGTGTTGATAGAAACTTTATCTTTGCATACATCTCTCAAGGCTTGTGTGCGACCATATAAATGCCAGTTGGGGAACGCTACCTCATCTTTGCCTTTTAATAATCTATCTTTGTTTTTAGAAAGAAAGTCAGAAATATTGCTGTCTGCCATAAGCTGTTCTCTTGCAATGGGGTTGCCTTTATCGTCGTAGGGATAGAAAGCTGTAGCCCATTTGCCGGTGGACGCCTTGATTATGGGGATGATAAACTTACTGAAAGGGAGGTTGTGTTGAATAAAGACCTTATCGGCTAAAGTGGCAAAGCCATTTTTGACGGCGACATAATTTTTCCCTCTGTAGTTTAGGATTGCATTTAAATAATTGAGCTTATTATTGTTGGCGAGATAGATGTTGCCGCCGATAAAGGCGTTTTTGTAATCTATTTCTGCTATGTACTTAACGACATTGTCGTCTCCGTGATATTGTCCGTAGATAAATGTGTTTGAAGGCTCTTCTTTCTGAAACAGAGATATGATTGTATATGTAGTTGCTGCGAAAGGCTGAAAATGTTTGAGGTCAATCAGGGTCTTTAAATTCCGTTTCTGAAAAATGTGTTCACGCATTCTGTTGCCAGCCACACTGCTAAGCCAAGAACTGGGCGTAATATAACATAGTTTTCCTCTCTCTGCTAACATTTGGAAACCTATCTCGAAAAATACGAGATATAAATCTGTCATGCCGCCCTCTGCGAAAACGAAAGTCTTGACATAATCATAATTGTCTTGCAGATTATGTACGCGGACATAAGGCGGATTGCCGACCACGAAGTCCATTCGTCCGTTGTAGTCGTTGATTGCTAATGTGTCGGCGTTTATAATGTCCCATTTGACATCTGTTAATCCGTAACCTTGAACCAAAACATCGAGGTTATGCAAACATTGACGATGAATATCGCTATCGACCTCTATTCCGTGAATGTATGTTTGCAGTTCCTCTTTAAGAATAGCGAGGTTGTTGCCATTGTGTAGTCGCGCCTCACAATAACGCTTGACTATCTCGCATAGAAATGCGCCGTCGCCACAACTATTGTCAATAACATGCTTGCGCAAACAGCTGGAGGCGTCATATCCTGCCACATCCAGAATGTTGCGCACAAGAAACACGGGGGTAAATACTTGCCCCGAACTTTTTGTGTCTTTCATGTGCACTAAGACTTTTGTGCGCTACTTGTTTCCTTCGGTTTGGGCAGGGCACAAAAAAACGCGGACGATATTATCCGCATTCTTAGGCCCTAGGATTGCCCACTTCTCAGGATAAGTTACGCCCACGCCTTAGCATAGGCATTTACAGACCTATTCGAGAAGAAGTTTCATTGAATTTCCTAGGTTCAAGAATGCTCCGAATAACCAGCAAACGCTATTTTACTATATGTTTATGAGGACTTTTGTCGCCACAAAGTCCATATTTGAGTGCAAAGTTGCCAATATTTATTTGAATAGCAAATCTTTGAACTTTTTTTTTCGCAGTTTCTTAAATCAAAACAGCGATTGTATTTTAATTTATGTGTATGTCAAACGAGGATATACTTTCATCAATGGCTTGACATTGCTCCTTTGAACTCTTTGAGTTATGCAAAGTTGCGGTGCGCACGACAATACCTGCCGTGAGGTGGAATTTAAAAAAAGCTAACTATTGTTTCTGCTCCACAAATAGACCTTCTATCACCACATCGCCGTCAATCAGCTCGGCGGGAAGGGTGTAGCAGTCGTTGGCGTCAAACTCTTCGCGCCCTATGGTCAACTCTTCCCACTGCGGCGTGCCGTGTAGCAAACGGTCGCCTGCGAGATTGTAGCCGTGGCGTATGCGAACGCCGGAGTATGTGAAGCCGTTCTCGGGGCGCAGACGGATTGTGAGCGGCTCGCCAAAAGGTATGGTCGGGGGGAGAGGGCTTCCGTTGCCGGCGCATATGTCTCCATTGCGGTTGTCTTCGCGCACCTGCACGCGCTCGGCGTGAATGTTGAGGCGGAGGTCTACGATAGCACCGCCGTTTTGCTGAATGGTCGCAGCGCCGGCAGGGTCTGTGGAGTCCCAGTCCACCTTGTAGCGCAGACGGTAGAAGCCCGCCGGAATGTCGGCTGGCAAAACGAAGGGCGGCAGCTCCAATGTGTTGTTGTCGGCGAGTGTCTGTCCGAGGCTGTTGCGCTTGCCGAAAGCAGAATAACTGATAATGTCGCTGCCCTCGGCAGGAGTGCCGTCGGCGTTGAGGGTGTGGCTCAGTTTGCCGTCGTTGCCGAAGTCTATGTAGGCATAGGCGCACATCCACGCGCCTTTATAGCTCACGGCGGGGCGCAATGTGTCGCCTGCACGGACGCTGAAAACCTTGTCGGTGCGCTCACGGAACAGAGGGTCGCCGGTCGAGGGATTGTCGGTGAGTATGAGTGTGTCGACGCCCTGCATACTGACGGCGAGCAGGCCGCGGTCGGTGCGCGTGGCGCGAGTGGTGAGCTTGTTGAAGTTGGTGGGATAGTCTTCGTAGCTGATTGTGGGCGCGGCATTGTCGTTTACCTCGATTTGATCGATATAAGCAATAAAATCCTCGGTCATGTTGTGGGGCGACTCGCAGTCGGGCACGACCACGAGGCTGTGAATGTCCACGCCCTCCACGCCTTGAATGGCGAAGACTGCATCTGCCCACTTGCCGGAAGTAACGGTGTTGTCCGAAACGACCCAGAACTGCTCCGTCTCCTCACTCTGTCCTGCCCACTCCGCTTCGCGGTGTTTGCCGAGGCCGATGAGCATCACTCTGCCGCTGACCGGTCGGTGCAGCAGCACATGCACATACTGCGGAGTGGGGGTAAGGGCAAACGGTGTCTGCAAATCAATGCGCGCTCCGAACATATTGGAGCCGTAGCGCGACCGTTGCATCGCCAAGACCTTGCTTGTGCTGTTTGGCGCAAGGCCGAGGAAGGCGTCGGTGCCTGTATGGGGATTGTCGATGACGGCGGCGTTCCCCTTCAGCAGCCCGCGGCGGAAGGGCGAGCGCTCCCAGGAGTCGTAGATGGAGACGGCGGAGTAGTCGGAGGTGTCGAAGGTGATTTTTGTTTGTCCGAGCAACGGCAAACAGAGGGTTAGGAAAAAGGAGGTATATAATAAGGAGTGTTTCATCGAGCAATGTGGCAGCTTTGAGGGCTGTAGAAAAAAAATGTTAGAAGACTGACAGGGTGTGCAGCAGCGGGCAGGCGCGGCTGTCGGTGATAGTTATCCTGAGGGCGCGCACCGTGAAGCCGTTGTCGTCATAGCTCCGGGCGGTGCTGCCATTGAGGGGAACGATGCGCTTATAACCTACGGTGGTGGTTTGAATGTTCTCCGCGCGACGGCTCCAAGTTTCGCCGTCCTCGCTCGTCTCTATAGTGAAGCCCTTGATTCGTTGCCCCTTGCGGATATATTCCTGCAGCATGAGGTAGTGGATTGTCTGGGGCTCGTCCCAAGTGAGGGTGATGACGGCATTCGTTACTCCGTCGTCGGTCGCCCAGTAGGTTTGCTTGTTGTTGTCGATGAGATTGCGGGCGGAATAAACGCCTCCGCTGCGTGTGGCTGACGCTTCCACGCGAGCTTTTGGCGCGAGGTCTGCGGTCAGTCGCTGCTCGAGCTTCTTGCCTAACTCGCAGAGCTGAATGCTGTCGTCTTCGGTGAGATGTCCGCTTTTGTCGGGCGGGAAATTGAGGATTAGGGTCGCGTTTCGTCCTACGGTCTCGAGGTACATCTTGAACAGGGTCTCGCTGTCCTTCGTCTTTTCGCCGTCGTGGTAAAACCAGCCCGCGTTTGTGGCCTTTGCGTCGCTCTCGCTCGGAAACCATTGCCACTCGTTCTCATCGCCCGATAGGCCTTTGCCCATCGACCATGTGGTTTCGTTGGTGTAGCCGGCCTCTGTGCCGCACCAGCGAGCCTCGCCGCCAAGCCCCCATAGGATTATGTCGGGGCACACACGATGAACGCTGTCGCGCAGATTGGGAATGTCGTAGTAATAATTGGCATCGATGGAGCGTGTGCCGCCTTTGCCGCCGTAATATCCGTTTCCGCCGTTGGCTCCGTCAAACCACATCTCAAACTGGTCGGTGCCGTACTGCGAGAGCTCGAAGCATTGGCGCAGGAAGACATCGGTAACATATTTTTCGGTACCATAATATGCGCTGTTGCGGTCCCAAGGCGAGATATAGAAGCCGTATTTCATGCCGAGCTTGCGCGCTGCGTCGGCGAAGTCGCGCGGAATGTTGAGGTTGCGCGCGAATTGGTTGCCGGAGTTCTGGCAATGGTGCTCTGTGGTCGCGGTTGGCCACAGGCAGAAACCGTCATGGTGCTTCACTACGGCTATTCCGCCCTTCATGCCCGCCTTTTTGCACAGGCGCAGCCACTGTTCGGGGTCGGGCTTGGCTGTGGGGGCGAAGATGTTGTTGTCTTCGTCGCCGTTGCCCCACTCAAGACCGGTGTAGGTGTTCATTCCGTAGTGGAAGAAGGCGTAAAACTCCGTCTCCTGCCACTTCATCTGCCGCTCCGACGGCACGGGAAACACCTCGCGCGGCTCATTGTCGGGATTTGTGAGCGTTTGCTGGAAAAGCGTTAGTTTATCTTGCGCTGCGATGGATAAATTCGCGAACGCTATGGCTATATTGAAAACGATAATAATGATTGAAGACCTGTGTTTCATGATATGGGGTAACGAGAAGCTGTGTTCCTTTTCTCTCGCAAAGATAATATATTATTTTCACTTGTTGACAAAACGCGTGAAGAAAGTTTCATGTTCGTTTTGTCGCGCATAAATTATATTTGTTCGTGCGTGGACGAAATTTTCTGCACACTCGTTGCGGAGTGTGTGCTAAAACGCGCCAAGTCGCTTGTTTTGTGGAAAAAAAGTAGCTGGCGAAAGAAAAAAATATCGTAAATTCGCGTACTTTTCTGAACTAAATGTGAGGAAATTCTGAACGAATATTACGATTTGATGATTGAGCATTTTCTAAAGCAAACCTCGTTTTGCGACAATGAAGACTACAAGAAAAATTTGGAGTTCATTATTCCCGAGAACTTCAACTTCGCTTACGATGTGATGGACCGTTGGGCGGCAGAAGTCCCCGATGCGTCAGCGTTGCTTTGGGTAAACGAGAACGGCGAGCAGAAAAATTTTAGTTTCCTTGATATAAAGAACGAGACTGACTGCGCCGCAAGTTATTTCCTCAGCCTTGGCATCGGGCGCGGCGACATGGTGATGGTTATTCTCAAGCGTCGCTATGAATTCTGGCTCACCGTGCTGGCTTTGCACAAGATCGGCGCCGTTGCAATCCCTGCTACTCACATGTTGACCAAAGGAGACATCATCTATCGCAACCAAAAGGCAGGAATCAAGGCTATAATCTGCGTCGGCGACGACTATGTGGTACAGCAAATCAGCGAGGCTATGCCCCAGAGCCCCAGTGTGGAGATTTTGGTCAGCGTAGGGCCGATAGTTCCCGAGGGTTTCCACGATTGGCACAAGGAGATTATCAATGCTCCCCAGTTCAAAAGACCGGACTTCGTCAATAATAGCGAAGATATAATGCTTGCATACTTCACCAGCGGTACCAATGGAGAACCGAAAATGGTTGTTCACGATTATACCTATGCGCTGGGACATTTGACTACTGGTGTGTTTTGGCATAACCTCCACATGGGCAGCATACACCTCACTGTGGCAGACACTGGCTGGGGCAAGGCGGCGTGGGGCAAGCTCTACGGACAATGGATTGCCGGCGCCACTGTTTTTGTCTACGACCACGAGCGATTTAATGCCCAGCGAATGCTTGAAACCATTCAAAAGTTTAGAATAACCTCTTTCTGCGCACCGCCAACCGTCTATCGTTATCTTGTTCACGAGGATATGTCGCAATATGACCTCTCCTCGCTGGAACATTGCACCACCGCCGGCGAAGCGCTCAATCCTTCCGTTTTTCAGAAATTCAAGGAAGCCACAGGACTCACTCTTTACGAAGGGTTCGGGCAGACCGAGACAACGATGACCCTCGGCACTATGCCGTGGATAGAGCCGCGTCCCGGAAGTATGGGCGTGCCAAATCCGCAGTACGATATTGCTTTGTTGCGTCCGGACGGAACACCTTGTGATGATAATGAAAACGGTGAGATTTGTATTCTGACCGAGAGAAAAAAGCCCATCGGATTATTTCTGGAGTACTACGGCGACGACGAACTGACGCACCAAGTGTGGCATGACGGCATCTACCATACCGGCGATGTGGCGTACCGTGACGAGGACGGCTACTACTGGTTCGTTGGCCGCACCGATGATGTAATTAAGAGCAGCGGCTATAGGATAGGCCCCTTTGAGGTGGAGAGCGCGCTTATGAGTCATAACGGAGTGGTGGAGTGCGCTATCACAGGAGTGCCCGACGATTTCCGAGGAATGATAGTCAAGGCCACAGTAGTCTTGCGCGAGGACTGGAAATGCCGCGCTGGCGACGAATTGGCGAAGGAGTTGCAGGAACATGTGAAGAAAATTACCGCTCCCTACAAGTACCCACGCATAATCGAGTTCGTAGACCAACTTCCCAAGACTATCAGCGGCAAAATCCGCCGCGTAGAGATACGCGAGCAGGACGCAAAGAAGCAATAAAGCATCAAGATTTATCCCACAAGCATAACAATAAAAAATGCCGCGGCCTCCATTTTTGGAAGCCGCGGCTTGCTTATTCCTATATCCGAAACGATGTTCGGGAAGTCGAGCAAAAACTAAGCGTTAATCTGCGCATTGTAAAGCGGCAGCGCCTCTATGCTCAGATTGGCGATGTACTGGGCGTTTTTAGCCACATCGGCCTCTGCAAGGTTGAGGAATACCTTTGCACTGGTGGCGAAAAGCTCCGGAGCGCGGCTCGCATCGAGCACAATGAGGTGAGCCATCATCGTATGAGCCGTGATGTCGTACAGATGACGCGCAGCGAGGTCCTGAAGCTCTTGGTTGCCGGCCTCTTTCACGCTCTCCACCAGACTCTCTAACTTGTCGGCCAAAGCTTTGGCGCGGTCGAAGAGCGGCTGCATCTCGGCGCTGACAGTTTCCTGCTCGAGCTCGCGGATAATGCCGAGGTAAGCGCCGTTAGTGATGTAGCGGATTGCAGCAACAACCTGCAGCTGGGTCGTTCCCTCGTAGATAGAGGTGATACGAGCGTCGCGATATAAGCGTTGGCAGGCGTACTCCAGCATAAAGCCGCTACCGCCGTGAATCTGGATAGAGTCGTAGGCATTCTGGTTGGCGTACTCCGAGTTAGTGCCCTTGGCGAGGGGAGTGAACGCGTCAGCCATGCGAGAATACTTCTTGAGCTCTTGGCGTTCCTCGGGAGTGAGCTTGCGTTCGCGGGCAATGTCTTCCAAAGCCTTGTAGATGTCTACATAACGAGCGGTCATGTAGAGCAGCGAGCGGCCGGCATCGAGCTTTGCCTTCATGTTGGCAAGCATTTCGTAGACGGCGGGGAAGTTAATGATGGCCTGTCCGAACTGTTTGCGGTCCTTGGCGTAGGCAAGAGCCTCGTTGTAGGCCGCTTGGCTTATGCCGACGGACTGTGCCGCGATACCGAGGCGCGCACCGTTCATCAGAGCCATCACATATTTGATAAGACCTAACTTACGGTCGCCGCAAAGTTCAGCTTTAGCGTTCTTGTACACCAATTCGCAGGTGGGGCTGCCGTGAATGCCGAGCTTGTTTTCGATACGGCGCACGGTAACGCCCCCTTGGCGCTTGTCGTAGATAAACATCGAGAGGCCACGGCCGTCTTTGGTGCCCTCCTCCGAGCGTGCCAGCACGAGGTGAATGTCGCTGTCGCCGTTGGTGATGAAACGCTTGCAGCCGTTCAGTCGCCAGCAGTTCTCTTTTTCGTCAAAGGTCGCCTTGAGCATCACACTCTGCAGGTCGCTGCCGGCATCAGGCTCAGTGAGGTCCATAGACATCGTCTCGCCGCTGCAAACGCGCGGAATGTAGCGCTGACGCTGGTCCTCGTCGCCAAATTCATATAGCGTCTCGATGCAATCCTGCAGCGACCAGATGTTTTCAAAGCCGGCGTCGGCAGTAGCGATAATCTCGTTGATTGCCGTGTAGGGGGTGCAGGGGAAATTGAGGCCGCCGTATCTGCGCGGCATGGTAACGCCGTTCAGACCGGCCTTCACCGTAGCGTCAAGGTTCTCGTAAGTCTTGCTTGCGTAGCGCACGCCGCCGTTTTCGCAGTGCGGGCCTTCAGCATCCACATCTTCGGCGTTGGGCGCGATTATGTCGGCGGCAATTTCGCCGGCGAGCTCCACTACACGGTCGTAGCTGTCCATGGTATCCTCGAAGTCCTGCGGCGCATAGTCGAACTCGTCTTTATCTGCGAAGTCGCGTTCTTTCAGTTCCACGATGCGCTTCATCAGCGGGTGGTTGAGCTGAAACTTAATCTCGTCGTTATAGTAGTTTGCCATGTTACTTGCTGTTTTTCTTATAGTACTTGATGAGCTTAGGCACGACCTCCTCCACCGTACCGTTGATGACATAGTCGGCAATGGTGTTGATGGGGGCGTTCGGGTCGTTGTTGATAGAGATAATGATGCCGGCGTCCTGCATACCGGCGATGTGCTGAATCTGACCGGAGATGCCGCAGGCGATATAGACCTTCGGGCGCACGGTTACGCCGGTCTGGCCGATTTGACGGTCGTGGTCGGCGAATCCGGCATCTACGGCGGCGCGGCTTGCGCCCACCTCGGCGTGCAGCTCCTTGGCCAGATCGAACAGAGTGTCGAAGCCCTCTTTGCTACCCATGCCGTAGCCGCCGGCAACAACGATGGACGCACCCTTAAGGTTGTGCTTAGCCTTCTCAACATGGCGGTCGATGACCTTAACCACATACTCGGCTTCGGGAACATATTTCGCCACATCGTGTCGCACCACTTCGCCCTTGTAGTTGGGGTCGAGGATTTCTTTTTTCATCACGCCTTCGCGCACAGTCGCCATCTGGGGGCGATGTTCGGGGTTCACGATGGTGGCAACGATGTTGCCGCCGAACGCAGGGCGGATTTGGTAGAGCTGATTGGTGTAGTGCTTCTTCTCAGTAGTGCCGTCGGCGTTCTTCACATTCATATCGAAGTCGCCTATTTCGAGCTCGGTGCAGTCGGCAGTGAGGCCGCTGAACAGAGCCGAGCTCACGCGCGGCCCAAGGTCGCGCCCGATTACCGTAGCGCCGAGCAGGCAGATTTGCGGCTGCTCCTCACGGAACAGATTGACCACTAATGCGGTGTGAGGGTTGGTGGTGTAGGGGAATAGCCCCTCCGCGTCGAACACATGCACCTTGTCCACGCCGTAAGGCAGCACCTGCTTCTCTATACCCTCGAGGCCGCTGCCGGCACAGATGGCCTCAAGCTGCACACCGAGGGTGTTGGCCAGCTTACGACCCTTGGTGAGGAGCTCCAGACTCACATCAGCGACAGTCTGCCCCTCGATCTCGCAATATACAAATACGTTATTCATTTCAAAGTTTATTTGCGTTACTGTTAGAACAATGTCAAGCTGTCAATCCTATCCGATAATCTTCTCATTGAGCAGCTCCTGAATCAGAGTGTCTATATCCTCGTCGCTACTGGTGAGGGTGCGGCTCTCTTTAGCCTTGAACACGATGTTCTGCACCGCCTTCACATTAGTCGGCGAGCCGGCCTTGCCTATTTGGGCGGGGTCAGCCTCTATATCAGCCGCGCCCCACTGCGTAATGTCGAGGTACGGTTTCTTTGCTATGAGCGCGGCGAGCGCTTCAGCCTGCTCGGGGGTGCGTTCTGCGGCAGCGGTAGCGTTTTTGTACTTCATCAGTCGCTTAACATTGCGCGGGCGGCAGGGAGCGGCGGAGCCATTGACCGTAACCACCAGCGGCAGCGGAGCTTCCACTGTCTCCACGCCTCCATCTATGTGGCGGCGTATCACAATCTTCTTCTGCGCAGGGTCAAGGCTGAGGATTTCTTCGGTATAAGTTACCTGCGGCAATCCGAGCTTCTCGGCAATCTGCGGTCCCACCTGCGCCGTGTCGCCGTCGATGGCCTGACGGCCGCAGAGGATAATGTCGCACTCGCCGATCTTCTTGATAGCCTGCGACAGGGTGTAGCTCGTGGCCAGAGTGTCGGCGCCGCCTAAGGGGCGGTCGGTAACTACATAGCCTTGGTCGGCACCGCGATACAGAGCCTCGCGGATAACCTCTGCCGACTTGGGCAGACCCATCGTAAGCACGCTGATTGTCGAGCCGGGGAACTGCTCCTTGAGCCTGAGAGCCTGCTCGAGGGCGTTAAGGTCTTCGGGGTTGAACACTGCGGGGAGGGCGGCGCGGTTAACCGTGCCCTCCGGGGTCATAGCGTCGGGGCCCACATTGCGTGTGTCGGGCACCTGCTTTGCTAAGACAACGATTTTCAAACTCATATCGTTCAAGTTTTTAGATTATATAGTCTTCTCTACATTATATATATACGCGCGTGCGTATGTAACTGCAAAAGTAAGTCATTTTTCCCAACCTTCCAAATTTTAAGCCCTAATTACACATTTTCAGTCTGCATTGTGCACTTTCGTAACGGCTGTTTTGTGCAGCTGTGCCGGTTCTGCCGGTAGCTTTAAGCCCTCGCGCGGCACAAAAATAGTCCGCCGCGAACTCAACTCGCGTGCGGACCCAATGAAAATATAAACCTTGTGTATGAAAATGTCAGCGATGGCTTTCGCGGCGAGGCACCTCCTGCCAATTCTGGATGGCGTTGCCGATAGCTATGGTGGCGTAGCCCGTGAGCATCGCCGCAAGTATTTGCACTATCAGGCGCCCGTGCTGCTCAATGAAGACCAGCACCTGCCAATTGCTCTCAAAGCGGAAGACAGGCACATCGGCAGGCCACTGACTGATGACCATGAAGAGTCCTCCGCCCGCCACGAGAGCCATTGCCAGCACCGCCGCCATAGCATAGCGGTAGCGGCGCAGCTGAGCCTGCTGGATTTGTTTGAGATGCTCCACGGCATCGAGCCTGCGCTCGAGAGCGGCCATAAATTGAGCGTCGTCGCTGAGTGTAGGCTTGAAGTCGCCGAATAGGTCGGCGAGGAGTTTATCTTTTTCCATAATCATCGAGTATTTTTCGCAGCCTGTTGCGTCCGCGCATCAGCAGGGAGCGCACCGCAATGTCGCCGCTGTCGGTTATTTTACTGATTTCTTTTACTGAACGCTCGTTCAGATAGTGCAGCACCACGGCTCCGCGCTCCTTGGGCGGCAGCTGGGCGAGAGCCATGTAGAGCTCTTGGTATCGGTAGCGCCTGTCGGGACTCATAGAGAGGTCGGGCTGGTCGCATAAGCCCGAGTTTGCATCAAGCAGACCCGCTTGTCGATATAAACAGTCCTGCGAACTCGCTTGTCGATGCGGAACGGTCGTTACGACCGCGTTTATCGACACAAAACAGTCCTTAGGACTGCGGTGAGAGGAGATGAAAGTGTTGTAAGCAATCTTGTAGAGCCATGCGCGAAACCTGTCGGCGCTGTGAAATGTGCCGGAGGCGAGGTACGCTTTGACCAGCGCCTCCTGCGCCAGGTCGTCGGCGTCATCGCGATTGCCGCAGGTGAGGGCGAGCAAGAAGCGCCGCAGCCCCTCTTGCTCCGCCTTGACCAGCTCTATAAACTGCTCGCGCTGCATCTATGCCTCCTGTTCGCGCTCAAAATATCGCTCCAGCATCTTCCTGTCGGCAAAGTAGCCTATCACCAAGCCTGCACCTGTGGCTAAACACGGCGCTCCAAGGAAGCAAGACTGCAAGATGACAGCCGCCTTGGTGAACTCGAAGTACATACTGCCCCACACCGGTATCAGTAGCCACGCCACACCGAGCCCTATCAGCACGAAGCCGAATGTGAGCTTGCTCTGCATCTTCTTTATCTGCCTCTCCTTGAACGAAATCTGCGGCGGCGCCATCTTAGTGAGGTAGTCGTCGATGCTAACCTCCGAGTTCTTTTCTATCGCCGCCATAATGATTTCCGAGCGACGGTTGGTCTCGTTGATTTTCTTGCGCGTAATGAACCACACCACCATCACCGGCAGCACAACGCAGATAGCCGCTGGCAGAACGAAGCCAATCAGAATGTCTTGAATAATTTGAACTGTGTACATGTCGTTAAAGTTTTAAGGGTTGTCTACATATATAACGCAAAACGCCCCCAAATCGTTGCATCGCCCCGCGACTTTTTTTTCTAATCGTGTGCATTTTTGGCTAAATGCCCCTAAAATTTTACCATACCTCGTTGAAGTTCGCAGAAATGTCGTGCGCATCTGATTTTTGAGCCTCCGCGCGCGTAGAAATGTCGTGAAGA
>JAFLUU010000048.1 GCA_022508585.1 Prevotellaceae bacterium
GATGAAAAAACAAATGCGGAGGCCCAAAAATCGTGCGCGGAGGCCTTTTCTGCGAACTTCGAGGGGGTTAAGGCGTAGCAAGATGAGATATTGCTGCGAACAGAAGGGGATAAGGTATAGCTTTATCGGAGTTTAATGTTCGTATGATGCGGTTCGTTATTCTATTGTTGTGTTTTTATTCGTTTTTTACTATGCCTGATTTTCACTTTACGAAAAATAATGTAAATTTGCACTACTCTATATAACGACACTATGACTAACGGCAGACTACTGTGGGTAGACGATGAGATTGAGTTGCTGCGCGCACACATCTTGTTCCTCGAGAAGAAAGGCTATGAGGTGGCTAAGGCTACCAATGGGGCTGATGCTATCGAGATGTGCGAGCGTGAGACATTCGACCTCGTGCTCTTAGACGAGCACATGCCCGGTTTGAGCGGTCTGGAGACGCTTGTGCAAATCAAGCAGCTCGCGCCGGCCATGCCCATAGTGATGGTGACCAAGAGCGAGGAGGAAGACATCATGGAGCAGGCTATCGGTTCACAGATTGCCGACTATCTTATCAAGCCTGTCAATCCAAATCAAATCCTGCTGACGCTGAAGAAAAACATTCACAAGCAGGAAATCGTGAGCGAGGTTACTCAGACCGGCTATCGCAAGGCTTTCAGCGACATCGGCGCCATGATAGAGCAGGCGCGCACTGCGCAGGACTGGATGGAGACTTACAGACGGCTTGTCTACTGGGAGCTGCAACTACAAGAGGCGCAAAGCGAGATGAGCGAGATGCTCAGAATGCAGAAACAAGAGGCTAACGGCGGCTTCGCCAAGTTTATACGCCAAAACTACGAGTCGATAATCCAAGACGCCGCTTCGGGACAGGACAAGAGCACCGCGCCGCGACCGCTCGTGAGCGTCGACGTAATTCCGCAGCGCGTTTTGCCCCTGCTCGACAAGGGCGAGAAAGTATTCCTCATCATCTTCGACAATCTGCGCTACGATCAGTGGCGTATGCTGCAGTCAGAATTCTCCGGCATGTTCAATATAGACGAAGAGCTCTACTTCAGTATCCTGCCCACAGTGACGCATTACGCCCGCAACGCTATCTGCTCCGGCCTTATGCCTGCCGACATTAAGAAGATGTATCCCGACTTGTGGGTAGACGAGGATGAGGATGAGGGCAAGAACCTCAACGAAGCCGAACTGCTGCAAGCGCAGCTCAACCGCTACCGGCGCAAAGAGAGACTCAACTATACCAAAATCAACGACTCCTTCGGGGCAGACCGACTCCTGCAGCAGTTCAACAATCTGATGCAGAACGAACTTAATGTGGTGGTGATAAACTTTATCGACATCCTCTCACACTCCCGCAGCGAGCATCAGATGGTACATGAGCTCGTTGGCAACGAGGCCGCCTACCGCAGCATCACGCTCAGCTGGTTTCGCCACTCCAAGATGCGCGATTTGTTCGAACGCATCGCGCAAAGCGGCTACAAGGTCGTCATTACCACCGACCACGGCTCCATTCTTGTGCAGAACCCCGTGCGCATACTCGGCGACAAGGACGTAAACACCAATCTGCGCTTCAAAGTGGGCAAAAACCTCGCATATAAAGCCAAAGAGGTCTTTGAAATCAAAAATCCGCACGACATTCGCCTGCCGCAGCTCAACCTAAGCTCCACTTACGTATTCTGTTACGGCAACAACTTCTTCGCTTATCCCAACAACTTCAACTATTACGCCTCCCACTACCGTGATACCTTCCAGCACGGCGGTGTTTCGATGGAGGAGATGATTATTCCCCTCATAACGATGGAGGCAAAATAACGACATGACAAAAGAAATAATCATTCGCGACATCAATGACATCGACCGTGCGGCGCAGGAGTTTCTGCCGTTGCTCGACAGATATAACATATTCGCTTTTTACGGCTCTATGGGGGCCGGCAAGACTACATTTATCAATGCTCTGTGCCGCCTGCTCGGTGTGAGCGATGCCACCGGCTCCCCTACGTTTGCGATAGTGAACGAATACCGCTCGAACATCTACAATTCCATTTTTCACTTCGACTTTTATCGCATCAAATCGCTGGAAGAAGTCTACGACATCGGCCATGAGGACTATTTTTACAGCGGTCAACCTTGTTTCATCGAGTGGCCGGAGCTAATCGAGCCTCTTCTGCCCGAAGATGCCGTCCGAATTCGCCTCGCCGTAAACAATAATCACTCCCGCGTACTGCAAATACAAACGCCAGAATAGCTAAACCCTGCTCGTGAATGCTATTATCATATAATATTTTGGGGATATATGGAATTTTTTGTATCTTTGGCACGATATTGATACTATAATTAATAAAAGTTTAGATTATGAGAAAACAGATTTTCGCTATTACCCTTGTACTAATAGCGTGTTGTGTAAGCAAGAGTTATGCAGAGTTGAAGCACATGACGCCTAAGCCGGCGGAGATGACCGTTAGCGAAGGTGAGCTAACTCTGCCCAAATCGTTTGAGATTGGTTACAATGCCGAGCAGCTGACTGATGAAATGGTGGACGAGATTAACGGCTTTGTCGAGGCGATAAAGACAACCACGAACCTTAATCCTACAATCCAGACTAATGGTAACGGGCTTTTTAATGTCTCGGTTGAGACCTCGCTGCCTGAAGAGGGCTATAAGCTGGATATTTCCTCCACAAGCGTCGACATTAAAGCCAGCACTGCCACAGGTCTATACTATGCGTTCCAGACTGTCAAGAAGTTGATGCCTGTAAATGTCATGGCTGGCGTGGCTGGTGCAAGTGATGCCGTGTATACACTCCCTATAGTGAACATTAACGATGCTCCGCGCTTTGAATATCGCGGTTTTATGCTCGATGTGAGCCGCCACTTCTTCGATGCTAACCAAGTGAAGAAGATGCTGGATGTAATGGCGATGTATAAGCTCAATCGCTTCCACTGGCATCTGACCGATGACCAAGGTTGGCGTCTGCCCGTCGCTAAATATCCGAAACTGACAGTCGAAGGAGCAACGAACAAGAACATATTGCTCACAAACTTCGAGACACAGACACAAACTCGCGCAGGTGAAAATGTAATCTACGGTCCTTACGCCTACACCGTTGATGAAATACGCGACATCGTGGCTTATGCCAAAGCACGCCACATTGAAATAATCCCCGAGATAGATATGCCGGGGCACATGGTCGCAGCTATTCACGCTTATCCTTATCTTTCTACCGATCCCAACAGCGAAAAGACCGATATCCATCCGGATTTTAGCCACGAGATATGGAATAAAGGCGGTGTGAGCCGCGATGTGCTCGATGTGAGCAAGCCGAAAGTTCTCCAGTTCGTTAAAGATGTTGTCGATGTGCTGGCAGAGCTGTTTCCCTACGAATATATTCACATCGGCGGCGACGAATGCCCCACTCTCGCGTGGGAAAACTCCGAGTCCTGCAAGGCAAAAATGCAGGAGCTGGGGCTAACAAACGCTCGCGCTCTGCAAAGTTGGTTTACCAAGGAGATTGCCATCTATGCCCGCAACAAACATAAGCGCAAAATCATGGGCTGGAACGAGCTTATCACGGAAGGTAATGTGGACATGGAGCAAATAAAGGAGATCGACCCGACTATCTTCTGCTGGATTGGCGGAGAAGCTAAGTCGCAGGCTAATGGTCTTAAGCATGTCTACACTCCGTTTAACGGCGGTTATTATATCAACCGCTCTTACGCCGGATTTGATCGCGTCGGGGCTGTAGGCGATGGCGCGCTGTCTATCACAATCAACAATAATCCGCCGTTGAACTCTCTCTGCATCGGTGTGCAAGGCACATTCTGGACGGAGCAAGTCGATAGGCCGAAAGATTTGGAGTATCTCGCTCTGCCTCGCCTCATCGGCATCGCAGAACAAGGCTGGAGCACTGTAAAGAATAAGGATTACGAGGAGTTTATGGACCGCGCCATTGCAGAAGCAGAGCTTCTTGATGCAGCAGGCTACAACTACGGCGCACATCAGCTCGTCAAGCCCAATTATGAAACTCCCGACCCTGATAAATGGTACAATATTTCTTCTGCAAGCAGCGACGAGCGCTCAGGTTTGGTTTGGGAAGTGCTCTCCAATAACAGTCCTATCATTTCAAACAAGGGCGGCAATGGAGCAAAAGCCCTCAGGCTTTGGGGAAATACGCTCAGCGCGGATAATGAATACCAGCAGTTTCGTTTTGAAGAAGATCCGGACAATGCCGGCCACTACGCCATCGTCTGCAAGGCGCTTCCCGACGGTTCTTTATCCTCTCAACCTACAGGAACGGGGCTCACGGACAGATGGGATTACAATCTTTCCGGAAAAGACTACGGCTTCGTCTTAGACAAAGGCTTCTATGCCGAGACGAACAACACTTTCCGCTATGCCATTACCACCGACGCCCTCGATGGTCTCTACATGAACTTCTCGCGCAATGGTCAGGGGTTGGCTATCAATGTCTACAACGCGCCGAATGACGGTGCCGGCGGACAAATGATTTTCAAACCTGTAACACAAGGCGACGATACGGCAGGCTTGCTCGAGGAGGGTAAATATTATCGCCTGCACACCCGCTTTAATGGCGACAATTCGCAACTGCGCTACGGCTCGGTCATAGAATTGCTGCGCGACGATGCCGGCAAAGGCAACAACGCACAGGCTAACCGCTTATGGAGCAACTCTCCAGCCAATATCGGCGATGACAATTTCGACTACCAATGGTTTACTTTCGAGCCCGACCCTCAGCAAACAGGCCACTACGCAATGGTATGCAAGGCAAAGCCCGACGGCTCGGTGAACAGCACGCCCTCAGTAGCCACCAACTCAAATACTGCGCGTTGGGATTACGATGAAACAACCAAGCACTACGGGTTTCAACTCGTGGAATCTGTGAACGGCAACGCCGTGCAGGGCACAGATGCCGACGGATTTTATTCAGCACTCACCAGCACCGGAGCAACTGCCGGTTGGTATATGAATACTGCTGCCGCAGGCCAAGGTTATGCCATTCATCTGTGGAACAATCCCCTCGACCAGAACGCAGGACTCTACACCTTCGAGCCTTACGACAAGCTAACGGCTGTAACAAGTCCAACCGTTTCCACTTCGACCAACAATTCTGCCATTTATGACCTCAACGGCCGCCGGCTCGCCAACCCGAGCAGAGGCATCAACATCATCGACGGCAAGAAGGTGCTTGTTCCATAACTGACGAAATAGTAAATTGTAATTTGTAATATTGTAAATCCAAGAAACATGGCAAACACTCCAGAATTTCGTTACGCCCCGATGTTTCAGATGGGCAAAGACGAAACAGAGTACTACCTGCTGACCAAAGACCATGTGTCGGTAGGAGAATTTGAGGGGCACCCGATGCTCAAAGTAGAGCCCGAAGCACTGACCAAGCTCGCCAACGCAGCATTCCGCGATGTGAGCTTCCTGTTGCGCCGCAGTCATAACGAGCAGGTCGCCAAAATCCTGAGCGACCCCGAGGCGTCGGACAACGATAAGTATGTAGCCCTCACATTCCTGCGCAACGCCGAGGTAGCCGCCAAGGGCAAGCTACCATTGTGCCAAGACACCGGCACAGCCATCATTCACGGCGAAAAGGGTCAGCAGGTCTGGACAGGATTCTGCGACGAGGAGGCACTTTCCAAGGGCGTTTACAAAACTTACACCGAGGAAAATCTGCGCTACTCGCAGAACGCTCCGTTAGACATGTACCGCGAGGTGAACACTCGCTGCAATCTGCCGGCGCAAATCGACATAGAGGCAACGGAAGGCATGGAATACCATTTTCTGTGCGTCACCAAGGGCGGCGGTAGCGCCAACAAGACATACCTTTATCAAGAAACCAAGGCGCGCATTCAGAATCCCGGCACTTTAGTCCCCTTCCTTGTAGAGAAGATGCGCAGCCTCGGCACGGCAGCTTGTCCGCCTTATCATATTGCTTTCGTTATCGGAGGAACAAGCGCCGAGAAAAACCTCTTGACCGTCAAGCTCGCCTCTACCCACTACTACGACTCGCTCCCCACCACCGGCGACGAGACGGGGCGCGCCTTCCGCGACATAGAGCTCGAGCAGGAGCTGCTCAAAGAAGCCCACAAGATAGGTTTGGGAGCACAGTTCGGCGGTAAATACATGGCTCACGACATTCGCGTCATTCGTCTTCCGCGACATGGCGCCAGCTGCCCCATCGGTCTCGGCGTAAGCTGCTCGGCAGACCGCAATATCAAAGCAAAAATCAACAAAGACGGTATCTGGATTGAGAAAATGGACGACCGTCCCTACGAGCTCATACCGGAAGCCCTGCGTGCTGCAGGCGAAGGCGACGCCGTGAAGATAGACCTCAACCAGCCGATGAAAGATGTCTGCCAAATCCTCACCAAGTACCCCATCGGCACACGCTTGAGCCTCAACGGCACTATCATAGTGGGTCGCGACATCGCCCATGCCAAGATAAAGGCGCGCTTAGACGCGGGCGAAGGGTTGCCGCAGTACATCAAAGACCACCCCATCTACTACGCTGGTCCCGCCAAGACTCCTGCCGGTATGCCGTGTGGCTCTATGGGCCCGACGACAGCCAACCGCATGGATCCGTATGTCTACGAATTTCAGGACAATGGCGGTTCGCTCATCATGCTTGCCAAAGGCAACCGTTCTGATGAGGTAACGCGCGCCTGCAAAGACCACGGCGGTTTCTACCTCGGCTCTATCGGCGGCCCTGCCGCCATCTTGGCGCAGAACAATATCAAGTCCATCGAGTGCGTAGAGTACCCCGAATTAGGTATGGAAGCCATCTGGAAAATAGAAGTTGAGGACTTCCCTGCCTTTATCCTCGTAGACGATAAAGGAAATGATTTTTTCAAAAAGCTTTAGCCCCACCTCCTTTAATCTGAACTTTATTTAGCGAAACAAATTAGACACCAACTTAAAATAGCACAGCCTTGAAGCTGTGCTATTATTCTTATCTGCATATTGTCGTGCCTATAAACTCTCTTGTCACTTGACGCTTTAATCTACAATACCAAGATACCTTTCGCGAACTTAGCGAATAGTGTAGTCTGGCTCGATATAATAGTTATCGATGAGGGTAACGGGCGTTCCATCAAGCGTGATTACTTGCTTTTCGCCCTTAACGACTACGGGAGTAGGCTCACTGCTGATATGCAGACCGCCATTAGTGGCGAGATACTTGTGGGTAGCCACATTATATATAATGTATCGGTCTGATTTGTTGCCCTGACGGACGAAACGCCAGTTGCTGCGGTTGTCGGTTGCGATGTCGGGGTTAGATTTGTCGAGGATTTCGCCGTTTGCAGCGAGGGCGGCTCCGTCATTGGTGCGGATTTGGTACGCACGCTCCATGCCGATATGGTCAGCGCGCTCCACCACGCCGTATTTCAGCAGCTTGCCGAACATAGCCAGCTGGCGCAGGTACAGAGCGAGCCCTGCGGCATCGGTAGTCTCGCCGTTGTTATACACGGTGCGCAGCTCTTGGAGGTCTTGCTCGCCATAGTAGCCGAAACGGCCGACACTGTCGATGTATTCCTTGGCAATCGCCTTGAAAGCCGCAAGCTTATCACCCTGCTCGGCGGCATCGGTGATGCGTTTATCCATAGAGCGAGTGTTTTCGCACGCAATAGCCTGCTCCATGCGCTGCCAGAGGGCGTTAAGGTCTATTGTGTCTACAGGAGTGTGGTCGTCGGTGAGAGGAATTACCTCCGAGCTGTCGTTTGCCTTGAGGCTGTAGCCGCCCTGCTCGAGATAGAAGCTGTTTTTGTACACGCTGCTGGCTCCGTGTCCGTAATCATAGCGCGGCTCATGGGGCTTGCCCTGTGTATGGCCGAAGCCGACCTTGTTACGCTGGTACCACTTGTTGTCGCTCAGCGCGTGGAGGTAACCGTTGCGGAAGTAAGCGCGCCGGTAAGTGTCGCCACCCTCGTCGGTGAAGTTCTCAAGAAACGAATACCAGCCGCGAATGTAATGATTGTGGCCGCTCTCGCGATGAGTGGCGAGGTATCTCCACTCAGTCTCGTGCTCCTCCTTATACCACGCCGTTACCAGAGTACTTTTGTGCTCTATTATGGTGTCTTGCCCGTTAGCGTTTTTCACCGTGAGGCGCAGACATTCCGGACGGCAGGTGGCAATAAACTGAACCCAGTTGTCGCACTGCCAGGGGGCGTCGTAGATGATAGCCTGCGTGCCTGTGCCCTCTCCGCCGAAGCGGTTAATCTGCACATCGCCGGCCCAGTCGAGCGAACTGGAGCGCAGGTAATCCGGCAGGAGGTGGTCTTTGTCCGTATCGCCCTTATCCCACATCGAGAAGAGCACGCGGTGGCGGAAATCGCGGTTAAACTCCTCATCGATGGTCTGTATGCCCATGTAACCGCTCAGAATGCCGAGCGACATCACATAGGTGTTGCGTATCTCATACTGCTTGGGGAACATTACCTCCATATACGCCCAGTCATAAGCCTCGCCGTCGGGCGCATTGGGGTCGGTGGACTGCCAGCCGTGCAGGTGCACCGACGGAGCCATGAAGATAGGCGACGGCTTGATAGCTTCCGTGGAGTTATGGTCGATAAGCATATAGTCGACGCTGCCGAGGTTGCTCCAATTGTCGGCAAGCAGTTCTATACGATACCACGAACGCGACGGAAGCTGCACGCCCTTGATTATCGGCAGTATGGCGGCGTTGCCTTTGAGCGACTTGCGCAGCGTCTTGCTGGCAATGACGGTGTTGGTGTTCATCTCCGTCAGAGTAAGCGAGATAGCTGTCTGCGCTTTAGCCGCAGAGTGCAGCCCGAGGCTCACAGACGCCTTGCAGGGGTCGGCAAGCACATAGTAAACTAACTTCTCGCCGTTCTTGAGCTGCACGCGCGGCGCATGGTTGCGCCTGTGCCTTGGCTGATTGTCGTCGTTTCGGTTGGTTGTGCCGGCAATCTCTAACGGGGTCTCGCGTCGGGTGGAGCCACTGGTGTAGTCGTTGTACGAACGGTAGCAGTAAGCGCCCCAAAGGGTGTCGGTGGTTACAGCATTCTTGCTGGCGGCATTTGCCGTTGTCGTCAGCGACAACGCGGTTAATGCCAATGTCAGTAGTCGTTTCATTGCAAATTTCATTAAATATTGTGCAAATATAATATTTTTTCATCTAAACGGGGCGTTTATCCCTCTAAAATGTTTGTTTTATGACATATCTTTGCAAAAAGCGGATAATCTGTCTGATAATATCGTGAGCCGCGATGCAAAAGCTGACAAAACATCGCTTAATCATTATTTTTATGTAATTTTGCAGCCCTAAGGGCTGTTTTGTGCGCTAAGTCCAGAAGCAAACGCGCTAAGTCCGGACACGAATGCGCTAAGTTCGGAGGCAAACAGTGTTCTCGGAGCACTAGACCCTCTTAAAAGTATATAGTAAATTGTAAATAGCTAAATAGTAAATCACAATGACTCCTCACATCTCCGCGCCACAGGGCGCATTCGCAAAGACAGTGTTAATGGCAGGCGACCCGCTGCGCGCAAAGTTCGTAGCAGAGAAATATTTGCAGGACGCTCGGTTAGTAACCGCCGTGCGCAATATGTTCGGCTACACCGGCACCTACAAAGGACAGACCATCTCGGTCATGGGCAGCGGCATGGGAATGCCAAGCATCGGCATTTATTCCCACGAACTCTACGATGTTTACGGAGTGCAGAACATCGTGCGCATAGGCTCGGCGGGCAGCTATCGCGAGTCGCTCCATGTGATGGATGTGGTCTTGGTCAGTTCCTCATACAGCGACTCCACCTACGCTCGCATGATGAACGGCTGCATAGACAAGACCATCATGCCCAGCGAGCAGCTAAACTCTATCATCATGCAGACCGCAGTGGAGCGCAGCGTACCCTGCAAGTTAGCCGCCACGCACTCCACCGATGTTTTCTATGTCGACCCGCGCATGGAGTCGTTCCTCCAGCTGCGCGACCGCACCAAGGCCGACTGTGTGGAGATGGAGTCGTTCGCACTCTTCCACAACGCGCGCTCGTTGGGCAGGCACGCCGCCTGTTTGCTGACCATCTCCGACTCATTCTGCGAAAAGACGGAGATTTCCGCCGCCGAGCGCGAGACATCGCTCACCCAGATGATAGAGTTAGCTCTTGAGGCGACCCTGAAATTCTAAGTTCCTTTACACGAAATAAATAGCAAACCACATTAGGTGCAGAGTCCATAATCTCTGCGTCTGATGTGGTTTGTTTTTCGCATTGTCAAATGTGCCTCATACGGCCAAAATAGACTTTATCATTTGCAATTTCAGAGTTTGTTGCTTACTCATTAGCTATAATTTATGAAAAAATATTACCTTTGCATGTAGCTTTGGGCATCAAAACGCGACAAATAGCAACAAAGCAACGAACTAATACCACTAAAACGCGCAAAAAAGTAACCAAACTGCAAGCTAATACCACTGAGACACAAGCAGGGAAGCACTGAAGCGCGGACAAAACACGTCTGAACGCACGCAACAAGACAATGACAATCAAACTATCCGATTTTACCAACATCAAGGATTGGCTTATCATCCTCTTAGGGTGCGTAATACAAGCCGCCGGTTTCGTTTTCTTCATCAATCCCTACAACATCGTGCCGGGCGGAGTGTACGGCCTCAGCATCGTGCTCCATAACCTGATGCCGTCGTGGCAAATCGGTACGATTAGCTACGCATTCGAGATTCCGTTAGAAATAATATCCATCCTGCTGTTAGGCGGCAAGTTAGGTGGGCGCACAATCGTGGCCGCGCTTATCACACCGCTGATAATGAACTTCATAAGCCTCATCTCCTACCCCGATGCAGCGTCGCTGGAGGCATTAGACCCGACAAAAATCCTCGGAGGCAACTTAAACCTTAGCGAACACCTGATGCTGAGCACCATAGTGGGCGGAGCCGTAATCGGAGCAGGCATCGGCCTTGTCGCCAGAACGCAGGCAATGGGCGGAGGTACCGACATAGTGGCAATGTTGATGCAGAAGTATATGCGTATCCGCTTCTCACGCGCCCTACTGATTGTCGACGGATTAGTAGTGCTGTTCGGATTGATCATCATAGGCCTCGGCGTGGGCAGCAGCACCCCGACCACGCACAACAGCGCGCTCCTCTCGCTCTATTCACTGATAGCCATTTATGTATGCTCCAACACAATCAGCCTTGTCATCAACGGAATGAAAGAAGAGAAGATCATCTTCATCATAGGCAACCATAGCATGGACGAATTACGCTCATATATTCTTCATGACCTCGACCGCGGTGCCACGGCAATCAAGTCATCGGGAATTTATAGCGGCGAAGACAAAGACATGCTCTTCCTCGTGGTAACGCAAAAGGAGGTAATGCGCATCAAACAGCGCATCAAGCAGCTCGAGCCCGACGCTTTTATCGTCATCACCGATGCCTACAACATTTATGGCGAGGGCTTCCGTGCTCTGCCCAACGCCGGCGACATAATACCCGAATAATCGGTCTCAAGGCCGCTTGAGCCCCAAGCCTTAGTCGCCGCAAACAAGCAAGAATACAACAATAAAACAAGAAAAACCAATAACACAACATCGTATGAAGAACGCACTTATCACAGGAACCTCGCTGCTCGGCGCATTAGCCGCGCAGGCGCAAGGACAACCGATGAACAACGGAGAAAAGCCGCTCAACATCGTCTACATCATGTGCGACGACCACTCCTATCAGACAATCTCGTGCTATGGCTCGACCATGAACCACACTCCCAACATCGACCGTGTGGCTCAGCGCGGCGTAAGGTTCACCAATAGCTTTGTCGCCAACTCGCTCTCCGGCCCCAGCCGAGCCTGTATGCTCACCGGCAAACATAGTCATGCCAACGGCTTCACCGACAACACCAAGAGCTTTGACGGAAGCCAGCAGACCTTCCCCAAGCTGCTCCGTGCCGCAGGTTATCAAACCGCGATGATTGGCAAGTGGCATCTGGTGAGCCTGCCCACCGGCTTCGACTACTACGACATTCTCACCGGCCAGGGAGATTACTACAATCCCACCTTTATTCGCAACGGCGAGGAGTTGCAACGCCACGGTTACGCCACAAATATCACCACCGACCTCGCGTTGAACTGGCTCGACACACAGCGCGACCCGCAGAAGCCGTTTTGTCTCTTCATTCATCACAAAGCTCCCCACCGCACATGGATGCCGGACCTCCAAGATTTAGAGCTTTTCAGCGACAGCACATACAAACTCCCTGACAATTTCTTTGACGACTACTCCGGCCGCCGCGCAGCCCAGGAGCAGCGTATGAGTATCGACAAGGACATGGACATCGTCTACGATCTCAAGATGGCAGACCGCGACAGCACAATACACGGCCACGACAAGGGACTGGAAAGCGTCGGCTACTATTACTATCGCCGCAGAATGGACTCCGCCCAGCAGGCAGCGTGGGACAAACACTACGATCCCATCATCGAGAACTTCAAGAAAGCCAATTTGAGTGGCAAAGCCTTAGTGGAATGGAAGTTCCAGCAATATATGCGCGATTATCTGCGTGTCATTCACTCCGTTGACCGCAATGTAGGGCGCGTCCTCGACTATTTGGAGGCCAACGGCTTGATGGATAACACCCTCATCGTCTACACCTCCGACCAAGGCTTCTATATGGGCGAGCACGGTTGGTTCGACAAGCGTTTCATGTACGAGGAATCTTTCCGCACCCCGCTGATTATGGCTCTGCCGGGTGGCAAGGTAGGCACCAGCGATGTGATGATTCAGAACATCGACTACGCGCCCACTTTCCTTGAAGCGGCGGGCGTCAAGGTGCCGCAAGACATTCAAGGCGAGTCCGTACTCTCCGAACTTACGGGAGCAGACAAGGGCAAAGCCAAGCGATCGAGCAAGCGCAATCTTTATTACCACTACTACGAGTATCCCGACGAGCACCGCGTCAACCGCCACTTCGGCATTCGCACACCGCGCTACAGCCTCATGCGTTTTTATGGCGACGTCAACCAGTGGGAACTCTACGACCTCAAGCGCGACCCCGAGAACATGCACAACATCTACGACGACCCCAAGCAGAAGTCGCTCATCAAGAAACTGAAGAAAGAACTCTCCAAACTGCAAGAGCAGTACGACGACCCCATTCGCAAGCAAATCACTGACTGATCGCGTAGATACGCAATCATACCAAGCCAGCGCAAGAGTTTGTTCCTGCGCTGGCTTCTTTTTTGTCCATCAAAAAGTAAGAAAAGCCGGCAAAGAACTTATAAAAAAACATTGCCGGACATTTTTATGACGTGCAGGTTGCACATAAATTCGTACCCACCACAACCAAAAGCCTCGACGGGGCGACAAAGCCCCACCAAACCTGCACCATTCCTCCTTTTCCGCGCACCCTACCCCCACCTTCTCGCAACTACCGCCCTCGAAGTTCGCAGAAAAGGCCTCGGCGCGCGATTTTTGGGCCTCGAAATTCGTAGAAATGTCG
>JAFLUU010000049.1 GCA_022508585.1 Prevotellaceae bacterium
GTGGAGCAGTTGGTAGCTCGCCAGGCTCATAACCTGGAGGTCGCATGTTCGAGTCTTGCCTCCGCAACTAACTTAAAACCCCGTCTGCAATAAAGCATACGGGGTTGTTTATGTATAGACAGATGGAGTGGTTTATCAAACTTTTTGCAGACACCAACAGTGTGGCGCATATTGTAACGCTGCTGGCGTTGGTGATTTTTCTGGGTTTCCGATTGGGCAAGCTGAAGTTCGGCTCGGTCTCTTTAGGCTCTACATTCGTGCTGTTTGTCAGCATTCTCGTGGGACACCTCTACGCCTACAGCGGCTGGAACAACGCCGAGGGCTATTGCGTGCCGCTCAATGTGCTTAACTTCGTGCAGGACTTCGGTCTGATACTGTTCGTCTACTGCATAGGCTTGCAGGTGGGCCCTGGCTTCTTCTCGTCGTTCAAAAAGGACGGCATCAAGCTCAACACCTACTCTATCGCTATCATTCTGCTCAACATCGCGGTGATGTTCGGCTGCTTTTTCCTCTTTTTCGACACCAGCGACCTCAAAAACCTGCCTATGGTGGTCGGTGTGCTCTGCGGCGCGGTAACTAACACGCCCGGCTTGGGTGCTGCCAACGAGGCGCTGAGCGAAGTGCAAAGCCGCAACCCCGCTTTGGCGCATGCTATGGAGGGACATGAGATTGCCTCGGCCTATGCGTGCGCTTACCCGCTGGCTGTGGTGGGCATGATTGTGGCGGTGATACTGCTGCGCTACATTCTCAAGATTAAGCTCGACGCCGAGCAGGAGCAGATACGCCTTGCAGCCGAGAACAACCCCCATGCAAAACCTCACCGCATGACCGTGCGCCTGCAGAACAAGGCTCTCGACGGCATGAGCATTCGCAAGATACGCAGCTTCATCGGTCGCAACTTCGTCTGCTCGCGTATGGAACGCGAAGGCGAGCTGCTGACCCCCACCATCGACTCGGTGCTCCAGACGGGCGACCTGCTCAACATCGTCTGCGCCGAAGATGACGCCGAGGCGGTGGCTGCTTTCATCGGCACCATAGAGGAGAAGGACTGGCAGGTGGTTCACTCCCCGATTGTGGCCAAACGCGTGGTGGTGACCAAGCCTGAGGTGGAGGGCAAGACGCTGGCGCAGATGCATTTCAGCAGCGAGTTCGGCATCAACATCACTCGCGTAATCCGCTCGGGCATAGAGCTCTTTGCCGACCGCAATATGCACCTCAAGGTGGGCGACCGCATCCTGATGGTAGGCCCGCAGGACAGCATCAGCCACGCGGAGAGCGTGGTGGGCAACTCTATACAAGACCTCAAGCACCCGAATATCGGGCCCATCTTCCTCGGCGTACTGCTCGGCGTGATTTTGGGCAGCATTCCCTTCACTATCGGCAGCATTCCCAACCCTGTGAAGCTCGGCCTCGCCGGCGGCCCGCTGATTGTGGCTATTCTCATCGGCGCCAAGGGCTATAAGGTGCGCATCGTGAGCCATACCACCAGCAGTGTCAATATGTTTGTGCGCGAACTGGGACTTAGCCTCTTCCTCGCCGGCGTAGGACTCAAGGCCGGCGCCAATTTCTGGCATACGCTCAGCCAAGGCGACGGCATCAAGTATGTTTGGGTCGGCTTTATAATCACTGTGCTGCCGATATTCATCGTCAGCATCATCGCGCGCCTCAAACTGAAACTCAACTACTTCACTCTGAGCGGCCTTATCGCCGGCACATACACCGACCCGCCCCTGCTGGGCTTCTCCAACCAGATTGCGGGCAACAACGCGCCTGCCGTGAGCTACTCCACGGTCTATCCGCTGAGCATGTTCCTCCGCATACTCACTGCGCAACTCATAATACTGCTCTGGTGCGCCTAACGGAAGGTCGGGAACGATTTTCGTAAGCCTGACGACGAAAAAAAGTGCTATTCATTAACTTTTGTATAGTTTTTGCGTAAGATTATAAAAAATTGCGTAACTTCGCGCTGTCTTTTGCACGACGAACAATAACATTTTATAAATAATGAAAAAGATATTGCTGATTATCGGCATCGTTGTGAGCGCATTGCTGACCTCCTGCGTCAACAACAAGGAGATGATTTACCTGCAAGGTGCCGACTCTGTCTACGCCAAATCCTTGGCTATCAACAAAGACTTCCAGCTACTTATCCAAAGCGACGACCAGCTGGCGATTTCTATCACTTCGCGCGACCCTGAGCTCATCGCCCAGTTTAATAACAGCATTCTCGTGGGCTCCGGCAACACTTCCTACGGCGGTCAAGGTATGACCAACAGCGGTATCTGCTACTTCTATGTGTATCAAGACGGCACGATAGAGTTTCCTATCATCGGTAAAATCAAAGCTGCAGGGCGCACCGTAGATCAGCTGGCCGAGGAGATCCGTCAGAAACTCAGCAAGGACGTTAACGACGTGCAGGTCTCGGCTAAAATTATGAGTTTCAAGGTTACTGTGCTTGGCGACGTCAAAGCGCCTGGCACACAGAGCTATACCGGCCAGAGGCTCACCGTTCTTGAGGCTCTCGGGCGCGCCGGCGACCTCAACAACAGTGCTATCCGCACCAATGTGCTCGTGATACGCGAGGAGAACGGCAAACGTACCTCCTACAAGATTGACCTTACCAACCCCGAGTCCGTATTCGATTCGCCTGCCTACTATCTACAGCAGAATGACCTCGTTTACGTCGAGTCCAACAAGTCTGTGAAAGTTAAGGGCAGCACTTCTTACACCTACCTCAGCGTAACCGGCACACTTGTCAGCATGGTTGCCTCTATCGTCTCACTTATTATCGCAATTTCCAGATAAAAACGTTATGGCTGAATACATCGAAAACCAAAATCACGTTCAGGAAGAAGAAAACGACAACAATATCTTCGCCATCTTGCTCCGTTGCCTCTCGGTGCTGCGCAATAATTGGCGCTGGTTCCTGCTTAGCATCGTTATCTGCGTAGGTTTGGGCTATCTCTTCTCCAAGCGACAGACGCGTGCCTATAGTCAGACCGCCACGATACAGATAAAAGAAGGTAACTCCAAGAATGTAAACTCCAGAGCTTTCAATAATATCCAAAACCTCACGGGTATTGCGGCTAACGACAATCTGAAGGACGAGATGTTCATTCTTACCTCGCGCCGCCTAGTAGGTAGCGTCGTAGATCTGCTGAAACTTGACATCTTCTACAGCACTACACATAATTTCACCCCTATATCGCTCTACGAGGAGAGCCCGATAGAAGCTAACTTCCTCGAACCGTTCAAGGAGCGCATCTCATTTAAGGCTGAAATCAACGGCAACTCCGTCAAAATACACAAAATGCGCTATGACTACGAGAATGTAAGCTTTAACAAGACCGTTAACTTCGGCGAGCCGTTCAAAACGCCTGCCGGTGTGGTCGTACTCAAAAAGACGAAGTACACTCGCCGCTTTAATCACAAGACTATCAACATCAGTCGCATCAGTCGCGAAGATGCTATCACGCATTACCGCAAGACGCTCGGCGCCTCTGAAAACGACAAGGAGGCTAACCTTATCACTATCAGTTGTGTAGACACTAATCACGACAGATGTAACAAAATCCTGTCCACTCTGCTCGATGTATACAAGGCTGACATCGTGGACTACAAGAATATCTCGGCAAAGAATGTAGAGGAGTTCCTTGACGAGCGCATTCGTCTCGTGGGCTCGCAGCTTGACGACGTGGAGCGCGACCTGGTTAACTTTAAGCAGGAGAGTAATCTGCTCGACTTCAACTTAAATGTTACGAACTACCTACAGGAGAGCTCTACCTCCCACCAAATGTTGCTTGAGCTGGAGACTCGTCTCGCTGTAGTGAGTGCTTTGCGCGAGTTTATAGTCGATAATGCCAACAACGAGCGCCTTATCCCTGTGCTCGGCGCGCTTGGCAACGCCAGCATGGAGAGTCAGATCAACCAGTACAACGCTCTCATGATTGACCGCAACAAGCTGGTTCAGAACGCCTCGGAGACCTCCAACGCGATCATGCAACGAGACCAGGTGCTCTCCGACATGCGCAAGACGATCTGCTCCGGCATTGACAGCTACGTCAATTCTATCAAGATACAATTGGCTCAAGCTCGCAACTCCGATAATCGCCTCCGCTCACAGATGGCTACAACGCCGGAGTCCGAGATTAAGACTCTCGACATTACTCGTCAGCAAAAGGTGAAAGAGGCTCTCTACACTTTCCTGCTCAACAAGCGCGAGGAGAACGCCTTGCAGCTCGCTATCAACGATGCTGACGTAAGAATTGTCGAATATCCTTACGGAAAGGAGAAGCCTGTGTCGCCGCACACCTTGCGTATCTTGCTTGTTGCCTTTATTATTGGCTTCGGCATTCCTGCTGCTATCTTCTGGATCTTGATTACGCTTGACAAGACCGTTCATGGGCGCAAGGATATCGAAGATGTGCTCTCTGCCCCGATCTTGGGCGACATTCCACGTTGGAATGACGAAGGCAACGACAAGAAATTCCTCACTAAGGAGGACAACGGCAAGACTATCTCCGAAGCTTTCCGCGTGCTGCGCTATAATCTTAACATGGTTCACAAGGAGGGCATCATTGCAATCACGTCTTCGACTCCTTCGCAAGGTAAAAGTTTCATCTCGCGTAACGTTGCTGCAATTCTCGGCATTGGTGGCAATAAAACGATACTTATCGACGCCGACATTCGCAAGAATACCGTGTCGGAGTTGCTTGGTCAGAAGCGAGCCAACTACGGTTTGACATCTTATTTGGCTAAGATGTGCGAAATCGAGGACATTATCGTTAAAAACGTGGGCGAAAACCTTGACATTATCCCTGCTGGTGTTTGTCCGCCCAATCCTGCCGAGCTGCTGATGAGCGATCGTCTCGAGACGCTGATTAAAACGTTACGCGAGGACTATGGTTACCAATACATCGTCATCGATTGTACGCCGAGCACCAGCGTAGCTGACTCCGGCATCGTCAATCGCGTGGCTGACATGACGCTTTATGTAATCCGCGTGGGTTCTGAAGACCGTCGCTTCCTGCCTGACCTCGAGAAGCTTTACAAAGCAGGCAAATTCAAGCAGATGTACATCGTAGTTAACGATAGTGATGCCACAACTCGCAGCAATTATGGTTACGGATACGGTTATGGGTATGGTTACGGATACGGTTATGGCTACGGATATGGGTATGAAAATGAACGCAAGCATCGTACTCGCATCGGGAAGAAGTTAGAGAAACTGCTTCGCTTCGCAAAATAAGCGAGACACGCGTTATACATTATAATAAGGTCGCAGTAGGGCAAATCCGCTGCGACCTTATTTAATATGTTTAGAGGTAATATGTGGTTCCCGTCAATCAACGAAACGATATTTCAGCAAATACCACGCAGCTTTAAGACCATCGTGCAAACGTACTTTCTTTCCCTGCTTGCGAGAACGAGGAAAATAAGAAATCGGCACCTCTTTTATCTTCACGCCAAGCCGAGCAACACGGGCCGTAACCTCCGGACAGAACTCAAAGCCGCGACTTCGTAACGGAAGAGACTGAATAATATCAGTGCGGAACATTTTATAGCAAGTAGCCTCATCAGTTATGTGCTGCCCATAAAGAATATTGACCATTAGCGCAAGAAATCGGTTGCCATAATAAAAGAATGCGGCACCACGACGCACATTATCACTGAAACGAGAGCCATAAAGAACCGGCAGATTTTGATTAACCATCTCCCTAAGCATTATCGCCAAATCGTCGGGATTGAGTTCGTCATCTGCGTCCTGAATAACCACAAATTTGCCAGTAACGCGCGGCAGAGCGCTACGAATAGCCATTCCCTTACCCATATTAACGGAATGACGAAGCAGAACGATCTTCTCTGAATCCGCCTTGTCCACAAAAAGATCGGCATCATTGCCAGCAGGGACGCGAGTCGCAATGAAAGCCTCGACTTGCGTAGCAGTGTCATCAACAGAACCGTCATCAACGAGGATTATCTCTTTCTCAATCCCGAATGGCAGCTTTACGCTATGTATTTTATCGAGAACGCGCACGATATTCGCCCCCTCATTATAGGCAGGAATTATGATGGAAAGAGTTTCAGCCATCGCTTGATAGTGAAAAACCAACAAAACTAAATCTCTACCGAATCTTCGATAGATTTTGCCAGTGCTCTCCACAACGAATCTTCCGGCAGCGAGGCTTTAACGCAAATCTGTTTGTGTGAAACAGGGTGCTCGAAACTCACACAATAGGCATGGAGCGAGATACAACCATCGGGATTGCTGCGACGAGCGCCATATTTAAGGTCTCCCTTAATTGGGCAGCCGATAGAAGCGAGCTGACAGCGTATCTGGTGGTGGCGGCCGGTCAATAGCTGCACCGCCAACAAGTGATAACGCTCAGTAGAGCCTACAAGACGGTAGCGCAAGCGTGCAATCTTACTGCCCGGCTTCTCTATCGGTGACGAGAACGACTTATTAAGCCTCTCATTGCGCGTAAGCCACGACACAATTTCGCCTTGCTCCTCGCGAGGCTTATTCGCAACAATGGCAAGATAAGTTTTGCTAACCTTACCCTCCCTAAAGAGGTCGTTCATGCGCGAAAGAGCCTTGCTGGTACGCGCAAAGACCACCACGCCGCTTACCGGACGGTCGAGGCGGTGAGTAACACCAAGGAACACTTGCCCAGGCTTGGCATAGTGTTCCTTGATGTAGGTCTTCACCTTCTCACTCAGCGGCTGATCGCCGGTTTTATCGCCCTGCACGATTTCACCAGCCGCCTTGTTAACAATTATAAGGTGATTGTCTTCGTAAAGTACGGTCATATCTTGTCGATGAGCCGTCTACATATTCATACCGCCGTCAACCTGAATTACCTGACCGGTAACATAGCTGGCGAGGTCGCTGGCGAGATACACCGCAGTGTTGGCGATGTCTTCAACCTGGCCGCCACGGCGCAGAGGAATGCTCTGAATCCACTGTTTGCGCACATCTTCGGGCAGAGCCTCGGTCATAGCTGTCTCAATGAAGCCCGGAGCGATAGCATTAGCGCGAATACCGCGCGAGCCAAGCTCTTGAGCGATACTTTTAGCCAGCGCAATGAGACCGGCCTTGGAGGCAGCGTAGTTACACTGGCCGGCATTACCATGAACACCCACAACACTTGCCATATTGATGATATTACCGCTGCGTTGGCGCATCATAATCGGCGTACAGGCGTGGATAAAGTTAAAAGCCGACTTGAGGTTCACCGCAATCACGGCGTCCCACTGCGCTTCGGTCATGCGCATCATCAGACCATCCTTTGTGATGCCGGCATTGTTGACCAAAATGTCGATAGAGCCGAACTCCTCCTTCACTTTGTTCACAACCTCTTCCGTCTGCGCGTAGTCAGCAGCGTTAGAAGCGTAAGCCACGCACTTTACACCCTTGGCAGCAATCTCTGCCTCGGTAGCCTTGCCGTTTTCATCAATCACCAAGTCGGTAAACGCCACATTGGCGCCTTCTTCAGCAAACTTAAGCGCGATAGCCTTGCCGATACCGCGAGCAGCTCCGGTTACAAGAGCTGTTTTTCCTGTCAAAAGTCCCATAATCTTTCTTTTTATATATTAAAATGTAGATATTCTTTCTTTGAAAATCGTCAACAGCGCCCCTTTAGGACAGGTTAGACCTCACACCGAGCATACGCCTCACCATATCCACCACCACAGGGCGGCTACTATCCTCAGTCATGCCGTTACGCAGGCGGCCGAAGATATAAGGCACCTCAAGTCCTTTGATACAGTAGTGAATCACATCAGCCAGCAGGTCTTCGTTCTTCACATGGAACTGCCCCTTCTCGCAACCCTCCTTGATCACTCGGCGATACAACTCAAGCTCTTCATGATCAAAGGCCTTCCTAACCTTTTCAACCATCCAGATGTTACGAAAGAACTCGGCGCGCAAATTACCATTGCGCACCACGGCCTCTCTCACCATGTTGAGGTGAGTATAGATGAGGGTCGTAATCTTAAGTTCGGGCTCCATGTCGCGAGCAGCCACCTCCTCCATCTTTACAGAGATGCGGTCAACCTCAGTCTTAATCACAGCGGAGTAAATGTCCTCCTTGTTGGCAAAATACGCGTACAACGTGCGTCGTCCCTTGCCCGAGGTTTTAGCAATGTCGTTCATCGTGGTGCCATTGAGCCCCTTTTGGGCAAAAAGCTTGCGCGCCACATCGATAAGGTGGTTTCGAGTTTTTACAGTAGACATCTTTATGTGGTCTTTGAGGATTGCGGCGGCATAAAACTGCACACCGGTTTTTCAGTGTGCAAAGATACATATTTTTTGCACACTGCAGCTCTTTTCAGAAGAAAATCTTTATATGCCACACAACAATACCGCTCCACCGATGCCCGACGGCGCAGGCAGAATGCGCGTCGAGTCCAGTGAAGCGGTATTGCTTTCTGTAAGTATTGCAGCCTTCCTACTCCGCCGTAATCTCGAGAACGCGAGAGACGAGGCGGCCGGAAGTCAGAATAGGCAGACCGACCTTCATAAGGTAGTCGCCGGTGTAGGTACGGTCGTTATAGCTCAAACCGGACTTGCGGCCGGGCAGCAGATTGGTCTCCACCACTCGATAAGTGCGGTTCGGGTCGAGACCTTGCAGCAGCACCGGCTGCGTATTCTCGCCGTAGCGGGGATAAATGTCGTAGGCAAATAGCACAGCCTTGTCCTGCGCAGGATTAACATACATGAGAGACATGTGATTACTCTCAAGCGGCGACACAAGGCGGTACTGGTCGCCGTCAAGGATTATCGGCTTCAGCCTATTGAAGTTCTCCACCGCATCATGGCAGAACTGGCGATCCTGCTCGCTGATACGCTTGAGTCCGATGTCGAAGCCCAGCTTACACATCGAGGCCACATCGACACGGAACTTCACGGAAGTCGACGAATTCCAGTTAGTCACATGCGCACACAGCACCTTGGAGGGGAAACAGTGGCTGTAAGCCCACTGCATATAGATACGCTCCACCGGATCGGTGTTGTCAGACGGCCAAAACTCCGTGAAGTATTTCAGAGCCTCGTAGTCGCAGCGACCACCGCCGCCCGAGCAGAGCATCATGTGCGTGTCGGGGTGCGCCTTGTGCAGACGCTGCAACACATTGTATAGACCACGCGTGAAATCAATGTACAGGTTGCCCTGTTTCTCGCGCAGATAGGGTGAATAAGCGTTGGAAATCATCGAGTTGCAGTCCCACTTGAACAATTTAATCTCCGGATTTTCGTGTAGCAGCTGGTCGGGCACCGAGAAGACGAAGTCCTGCACCTTTGGATTGCAGAGGTCGAGCACAAGCTGGTTGCGATAGTAATAAGTCTTGCGGTTAGGCAGCTGAATGACCCAATCGGGATGCTGTTCGTAAAGCTCGCTCTTGGGATTAACCATCTCCGGCTCTATCCAGATGCCGAAGTCCACCCCTGCGGCCTTGGCGGAGTCCACAAGCGCGGGCACGCCGTGCGGCAACTTCGCCTCCATGGCCTGCCAGTCGCCCAGACCGGCGCGATCATTGTTGCGCGGGTGCTTATTGCCGAACCAGCCGTCGTCTAAGAGGAACAAATCCACGCCAAGCTTCTTCGCCTCACGCATACAGTTGGCCAACACAAGCTCATCAAAGGTAAAGTATGTGTTTTCCCAGTTGTTCAGCAGCGTCATGCGGTCGCCGCGTCCGTCCATCACCTGCCAGTTGCGCGCCCAGCGGTGAATCTGGCGCGAAGCCTCGCCCTCGCCGTGGCTGCTGCGCGTAAAGATGAACTCGGGAGTCGTGAAAACCTCCCCGGGCTTGAGCTCATAGTCCGAGGTAAAGGGGTTGATGCCCGGAACGACGCGGAGCACGCCGTTATTATCCACCTCGAAGCAGAAACGGAAGTTGCCCGTCCACCCAAGCGTGCCTAAAACCATCTCACCCTCCTGCTCAGTGGCAGGACGGTTGAGACCCAGCTCAAAATACGGGCTCACATACATCGCCGAGCGGCTGCCGAGCTTAGTATCTATTATCTTCTTGCCGAAAAACAGCTCCTGCGTGTTAGTATGCCCCTCCGTGCCCCAGTCGCCGTTGTACTGAGTGAGGAAATAGCGGTCCTTGTCGAAGTAAAGCATCGCGCTGGCGAACTGGAAGAGCGTAACGGGCTTCTTCTCTCGGTGCACAATCTCGCTCCACGCCTTGATCACATTCTCTTTGGTGTAGGCCTGATAATGAAGCGTTACCTCCACGGGATAAACCTCGTCCTTCATACGCACTATCGTCTCCGTGCCGCCCGGAATGGTGCGCTGCTCGTCGCTCACATAGGTCAGAATGGTGCAGCGCAGGCCGTCGTTGTGAATAATGCCGAGCGCAGGCTCAAAATAGTCGTCGTAGCCGGCACCCTGATAAATCTCCTGATGATTGGAGCCGTAGCCCAAGGCCGTAGGGTCGTCTAACCGTTCGCCATAGTAGGTCTGATAGATACGACCGTTGCTCACCACATGCATGATGAGGTCGGTGTTGTCGGTAGAGATGCGAATCATCTTGTCGGGTACGGCATTAGCTGCCACAGCGGCGATAACGCCAAGCAAAAGAGTGAATAATTTCTTCATAAATATGTCGGTTTTTTGCAAAAATATGAAAATTCTTTCTTTTAGCCAAATTTTCCCGCCGTTTTGGCTGCCAGCAGCGCGATTTTCGTCCGCAAATCAGCACCCATTACCCATCTATATATATAATTAAGGTGTCAGCTCGGTGCAATATATCGTGTGCAGACTCACAATAAATAATGATTGCACGCGTGAAATCGTTGTAGTAATTTTGCAGCGTCAAAAAAACTATAGACATGAAGCATCTTTTCACACTCTTTGCCGCCGCGCTGCTATCCATGAGCCTCGCGCAGGCAGCCACACCCGACGGCACTGCACCGGCAGACACCGCCAGAGTATTCGACATAGAGGAAGCCGTCATTATCTCCACTCCCAAGGAGAGCGGACGCCTCCGCCAGTTGCCGGCAGCCGTCAGTCTGCTCGGACAGCAGGACATGACGCGCCACAACATCAACGAGCTCAAAGGTCTGAGCGCCGTAGTGCCTAACTTATTCATTCCCGACTACGGTTCGCGCCTCACCTCGGCAGTATATATCCGCGGCGTGGGCTCGCGCATCAACAATCCTGCCGTGGGACTCTATGTCGACAATGTCCCTTGGTTCGACAAGAGTGCGTTCGACTTCAATTTCTACGACATCGAGCGCATCGATGTGCTGCGCGGCCCCCAAGGCACGCTCTATGGCCGCAATTCTATGGGCGGCATCATCAGAATTAACACGCGCAACCCCTTCGACTATCAAGGCACCGACCTTAAGTTAGGCATTGCCACCCGCGACTGGCACCGGCGCGCCTCGCTCACACACTATCACCGCATCAGCGACCGGTTCGCTTTCAGCGCCGGAGGATACTACGAGGGCAGCAGCGGTTTCTGGCACAACGACTTTCGCCATGAGCGTCAGGACAAGCTCAACTCCGGCGGCGGACGACTGCGCGGCATACTCAAGCCCACCGACCGCCTAAGCCTCGACCTCTCGCTCAACTACGACTATACCCATGAGGGAGGCTACCCCTACACATATCAAGGTTTCGTCAGCGAAAGCGCTGAAGACGCCGACGATACGCAGACCCCCGACTATGCTCTCGGCAGAATCACGAACAATGACAAGACCGGCTACACTCGCGGAATGTTCAACGGCGGTCTCAACGCCCAGTGGCAGGGTCAGAAGTTCATCCTCAGCGCAGTAACAGGCTTCCAGCGCCTGCAAGACAGGATGGAGATGGACCAAGACTTCACCTCCGACTCCCTATACACCCTCGGACAGCGCCAGCGCCTCACCCTCCTGAGCGAAGAGCTCACCCTGCGCAGCCGAGGACGCCGCACATGGGAGTGGGTCAGCGGTCTGAGCCTCTCCAAGCAGTGGCTCACCACCTCGTCGCCCGTCAATTTCGGAGCGAGTGGCATGAACTTTTTGGAGAATACTATCAACGGCGTGCTCGACCGCGTACACCAGACCACCGGAGCCCCTGTGATGTCGGTAGAGCTCACCGACGACTCCATGCCCACCCACAACCACTTCCGTTCGCCCGTGTTCAACGCAGCCCTCTTCCACCAGTCCACGCTCAATGTCGACAAGCACCTCTCCATGAGCCTCGGCGTCAGATTAGACCACGAGCACACCTCGCTCTCCTACCTCTCCGAGGGAGCGATGAACTACAACTTCTTGTTGATGGGTATGCGCCTGCCGCTGTATCAAGGACGCACGGCAGATCCGAGTTACAAAGGTAAGCTGCGCGACGACAACTTCGAGGTGCTGCCCAAGGGAGCTATCAAATATGCTTTCGACAGCCGCAACTTCGTCTACCTCTCCGCAGCCAAAGGTCATCGCTCGGGAGGGTATAACATACAGATGTTCTCCGACCTCCTGCAGAGCGCCATGCAGACCGAGATGATGGCAGCCCTGCGCCCCACAGGAGAGAGCAATAGCGACGCCGCCGGCTCCAATGCCGCCGTCAAGGAAGCCGTTACTTACAAGCCCGAATTCAGTTGGACTTACGAGGCAGGCACTCGCCTCGCTCTGTTTGACAATCGCCTCAGTGTCGACGGTTCTCTCTTCCTCACCACAGTGAGAGACCAGCAGATTTCACGCTTTGTCGACAGCGGCTTCGGTCGCATCATGGTCAACGCAGGCCGCAGCCGCAGCTGGGGCTTAGACCTCGGCCTGCGCGGTCAAGCCACCGACGCACTGATGCTCTGGTTCAACTACGGCTTCACCCGTGCCACTTTCACCAACTACGATGCCGGCGACGGCGCAGACTACACCGGCAACTATGTGCCTTTCATTCCGCGCCACACCCTCAGCGCAGGCGGCGACTACCGCATTGCCCTGCCCTGTCTTAAGAACGGAGCCCTCACCGTGGGCGCAAGCGCCCTCGGCGCAGGTCGCATCTACTGGACGGAGGCTAACAACGCCAGCCAGCCGCTTTATCTCACCTTCGGCGCACACACGCAGCTCGAGCTCGGCTCTATCAGCCTCAACCTCTGGGGGCGCAACCTGCTGAACAAACATTATCACACCTTCTATTTCGAGAGTATGGGTCGCGCCTTCGCGCAGAAGGGCAATCCCGTGCAATTCGGCCTCGATCTCTCACTCAAATTCTGATAACATTATTTCTGACATCGAGTGCGCTCGGCCTAATGCCGGGCGCGCTTCTTTATTTGTTGTGTTCACTACACAGAATATCGTCAAGGGCGCACATTATACCCTCAAAGCTGCCACCAACCTCGTCAAACTTTTACTATAGCCCCTCGAAGTTCGCAGAAAAGGCCTCCGCGCGCGATTTTTGAGCCTCCGCGTTTGTTTTTTCATCGT
>JAFLUU010000005.1:0-5161 GCA_022508585.1 Prevotellaceae bacterium
CGCGAAAGCGAGTGCAAAAGTACACACTTCTAAATAAACAACCAAACTTTTTACACACTTTTTTATACAAAAGACAAAAAAAATACAACCATAAACAAAATGATACACAAAACAACACACATAATAAAAAATACACACTACACAACAGTAAATAAAACTTAGAACAATACAATTCGCACAACACACGCACAACAACACAACGAAATACAAAAATACACTAAATTATACTATACGCGAACAACAGCAAAGACAACTTAAAAGAATGCGACTCTACACACAACAATACAATACTAAATACACACCACAACAAAATGAATAAACAATACAACGAACAACAAATATTAAACAAAACGGAGAAATAAGATCAACAATACAACAATATTTGTGTAATATATTAATAATGTACGTATATACATTATTAGTATGTTATAATACACACATTAGACTTTATATATTTAGATATTAGACTCCAATCGTCGCGCTCGCATCGCACGCGGCTCCGACAACAAACATAAACAAGATAACAATATGTTATAAACAATACACGTACAACACTGAACAAAAAAAAACAATAACTAACAACATAAAACATTACTTTATTTTATACATAATATATCTATTATGGACGCGTGAACAAAATAATGAGATATAAAATATGGTAACTATATATAATTTTACACCATTATCTGTGTAATTTATTTGTATACAAAGGTAGGTGTTTTCTTTGAAACGCCTACCTTTGTATACAAGTTTTTTAATTTCAGAATATAACCTGTCTATGTAACTATTCATATAGTGCCAGTCTGGTGTACCGTCTTCTTTTGTAGGTAGATATAGACTCTCCTGTTTTAATGCCTTTTGAGAGCGCTTCTTCCCGTAATTATATCCTATAAGTTCACCAGCCTTGTTTATGATACAACAAAGGAATAGTGCTATATTCCTTGTCATATCAAATTTAGGTATCAGTTTCTCAACATGGTCGCTTGCTGTAAAGTTATATTCTTGATATGTGCAAGTACCAAGTACAGCACTATCAACGACAAGCACACCTCCATTTTCTGTGAATATATCACTCCAACCATATACAGCATTATTTGTTGCCTGTGTGGTCACGTACGGATATTCCTTTGATATATCCAAGTCCAAACGGTTTTTAGGTGTGGTTGTTGAACCTGTAATATCAAACAAGTCTGTAAGTTTGAATTTACCCCACGATTCCACATCTACAAGTGTTTCGCCAAATGTATTTCTTATAAATCCTAAAAGTCCCATATTTATTGCTTTGTTTTGTGAATTACTATTTTGAAATCCGACTCGTCAATTTGGAATCTTTGCTCTGGCATTTGATAACTTAATGATGTATTTGGATTTATCCATTTCACAGATTCATCGCCAGATTGTTTCATAACCACATCTACCCAATAATCTTCTATCTCACGCCACTTGTTGTTTATGTCTTGCCTGCCTTGATTCTTAACCGTTTCAAATCCGTCATCTTTTATGTAGCATGTAAATATTTGGTGGTCATTCTGTGGTATTTTTGCTTTGAATATGAAAATGGATGTTGTGCAGCCTTGAAATGTTTTCTCTGGCAACTTGATTATTTTCACAAGACGGTGTTTTGCAAGAATCCTGCGTACTTTGTTTATGTTCGTTTCCAGTTTGTTGTCTGGCATTATAAAAGCGCAGGTCGTATTACGTTCTACGCTGTTAAGAACATTCGCAACAATCTCAATACAGCCATATTTATTCTCAAATGGCGGATTCATCAATACTTTTGTAATTTGCTTTGATTCGATCCATTTCTTGGTCTCTTCACTTCTTGCGTCTAATTGTTCTATATTTGTTTTTCCGTCTTTGTGAATAAGCATATTAGCGCAGGCAAGTGCGAACACCTCTCTATCTAACTCTATGCCATATAACTGTTTCTTCTTAATGTCCTCCGCTTCTTTTGTCCTAACCCCACCTGCCTCTTTCATCATATTACACATAGACTTTACGAGAAAAGCGCCGGATCCACAAGCTGCATCAAGAACCTTGTCATCTTTGTTTGTTTCAGTTATCCTATACATCAAAGATGTTATATTATCTGGAGTAAATACTTGCCCCGCTTCAGATTTGCCTTTATATCGGTTAAATTCATTAAAGAATATAGCCATGACATCTTCTCCATTCCAAAAGTCAGAGTTTATTTTATCAGAGATTCTGCAAACATTATCAATGAAATTATCTATCGCGTCTTGGTTATCAGTCATATTCATTTGAATTGATGAATAGACATCTAACAGCAAGTTTAGTTTCGAGTTCTTTTTTATGTCTTCTGAATATGACTTTGCCAATGTAGAATGTATTGACGTGTGAAACGTGTTGTAGTCCATTCCTTTTACAAGCGTTGCTCCATATCTTTTCGCGACAAGTGCGCAAGCTGTAAATATCATTCTATTGTATAGATTCTTTATGCCTAAGTCAAAATGAAGAGAATCGTTTATGCTCCGTGTTATGTTATATATCTCATTTGTGTCAATATTATTGTCATTATACAACCCGAAATAATACTCTTTGTTTCTTAATTCTGTTTCGCCGACAACCCTTTCTTCATTCTTGAACACTATCACCTCATAGCCATTATACAATATGCCTATGACCTTTTTGTACTTAGTTCCTACTATATCGCAGTTCTTTTTAAGTTCACTAACATATTTGTCCAATTTTACATCGGACGCTTTTGCTTCCAATATAATAGCAGGATAATGCTTCTCGTTAGGCAAGTACCAGCCATCTGGCTTGTCTAAAACACCTGTAAATCCAAGTTGGTTAAATGTTGTTATCTGACCAGTTCCAGACTTTGCTGTTTCCGTGTCTTCAAGTCCGAGAATATACCCTGCATATTCCCTTATATCGTCTTCATATACCTTTTTTGCCGCCCCCCCTTAATTTTGTTTTATGCTATCGTATTTCATGTTGTAATGTTTTAGTTATTAGTTGTTTTTGTCATGCGGATTGTAATTTAGAGCCTGCTTTAACGCATTGTTGAAAGAAGAATTTTGCTCTTCCATCATAACATCTTCTACGGGCAATTCATTAAGACTTGCTTCAACTAATCTGTTGAAGTCTGATTTGTATTCTCTATCTTGAATAACACGGTATTTGCTAAATTCGTTTTCTGCAAAGCGTTTGGCTACATCTGCCCTCACTTTACCTGCATCGGTTAATGTGGGATATTCATTGAAGTTAAGGAACATTTCAAGTTTGGTTGCCCAATCGTCCATTGTATATGTACCTTTGCCTTTCTCTGCAAGACGCTCTGCATAGTCAAGAAACATATTTACCAATTTGTTCAACCCTTTAATTTCTGGTTCAGATAGATAATTCTTTGCGCTGATAGTATCAGACTTATATATTTTTCCACCTCGCTTCTGATTGCTCCAGCTTGTTAGCCCCATGTATGGCTTTGTCGCATCTGCGCGCTCACGGAGTATTTCTGCAGCGGTATGTTGATGAATAGCATAATGAAACTTATTCTGCATTGCTGCATAAAATTTTTGAGAAACAGGAGATTTTGGGTCATAATCCCTACTGCAATCCCTAAAAATGTCTGTTATTTTTTCATAAAACATTCTTTCAGAAGCCCTTATCTCCTGTATTCGTTCTATGAGTTCCTTAAAGAAGTCTTTACCAAACAATCTGTTTCCTTGTTTAAGCCTGTCATCATCAAGTGCGAAACCTTTAATAAGATATTCTTTCAATATGCGTGTCGCCCAAATACGAAACTTAGTCGCTTTATAACTATTAACACGGTATCCAACGGCAATAATTGCATCAAGCGAGTAAAAAAATGTTTCATTCTTCTGTGTTTTTCCTGCTATTGCTCCGTGCTGCGTGGTTATTTCCATTTTGGAAACAACCACATTGTAATCAAGTTCTTTTTCTTCAAATATGTTCTTGAGGTGCTTGCTAATGGCAGGAATACCAATACCAAAGATTTCAGACATACCTTTTTGGGTAGTCCAAATAGTTTCTCGCTGGTTATCAGCAACGACTTGAACATTTACCTTCCCATCATCAGAAGAATAGAACAGAAAATTTTGCGAATTATCAAGATAATTATCCATATATCAACTCTTTATAAGTTAAACGATGTTCTGTATTCTGCAAAAGCAGGTTAAATCTTGCACATTCTGTTTGCTTGCGAGTATTGTATCTGAAAACAAACTCATCAACATAACGCTGCAAGTGCTGTTTAGATGTGAAGTGGTAGATGCCGATGATGCCACGCTTTAATAACGACCAAAAGCCCTCAATAGTATTTGTATATACATTATTTCTCACATATTCCTTGCTTTTGTGTTTTACAATCTCGTGCTGGAATAGTTGCTTGATAGACCTGTAGCCCCACCATTCGTCGGTACAAACAAGAGCGTCTTTTACATATTTGACTGTTTCTCGTGTTAAAGTTTCGCAGGTAGTATCTTTTACTACCTTTGCATTAAGTTTTCCATTACGCTCTACCATACCAAAAACAGGTGTCTTATCTTTTACGCTACGACCCTGCGAATGCTCCACTTTCTTTTCTTGATGACGGTTTTTTGTTCTTACCACCGATATACGTTTCATCCATTTCTACGGTGTTTGTAAGTTCGTTGTTATTCTCTATGCCGAAACAATTACGGATTCTCTGCAACATAAACCATGCTGTCTTCTGCGTAACATCAATATCACGGCTCAACTGCAAAGACGAAATGCCCTTTTTGTGTGATGTAACAAGCCAGATTGCAGCAAACCATTTACGCAATTCTATTTTAGTATTGTCAAACAATGTGTTTGTCTTCACGTTGAAATACTTTCCTGTGTTCTTGCAACGGTAACGGTTGTTCTTGCACTTGTAAACCTTTGATGTGCTATCAAACGGACTTACTATAAATCCATTCCACCTAAGTTTCTCCAAGTGGTCTATGCAAGACTGCTCCGTAGGAAAAGCCTTGAAAAGGTCAAGAATTGAGTTAAAGTTTTCGGTAATCATTTCGTATCTTTGTTATTTCTGATGCAAAGGTACGAACATTTTTACATACCACAAAATATTTTGGTGTAAAATTATATATAGCTACCTAAAATATAATAACGAGATAATAATACACGACACAAAGTGTGTCAATTGTTTTTA
>JAFLUU010000005.1:5261-35920 GCA_022508585.1 Prevotellaceae bacterium
TAAAATATAATAACGAGATAATAATACACGACACAAAGTGTGTCAATTGTTTTTACTACATACAAAAATGAAAATAGGGTTGCATTTTCAGACATCGCAGAGATTTTTGTCAGAGTAAGCAGAAAATGCCATAAATCTGCGAACAGAAAGATAAAGGATGTAAAAAGATAGAAATCGTGTGCAAAAAAAGAAGAACATCGTGCAAATAAAAAGAAACAACCTGCAAGTGGAATTTTCACGCCTCTGAGTGTGAGCCTTGGTGCCTCTGGACTCATTTCCCCAAGGCGCCAAAATTTAACCGCAAACAACACACTATTATGCAGAATGAAGTATGGACACGGCAAAACAAAGCGCACTGAATGAATAACACAAAGTTGACATCGTTTTAATTATGTCAACTTTGTGTTAAGCACCTAATGAAATGTGTACTTTAAAACTATTTTAGTGTTAATACTTGCCCTGGGCGAAGTGTACTATTCTCTTTTATGCGATTACGCTTACATATTTCTGCAACTGTGGTATGGTTCTTGCGAGCTATAGTATAAAGAGATTCGCCTTTCTGAACTTTATGAATTCTTGCTTTTGGCTTTGTCTTGGAGTGTGAATTAGCAACAGTAACAACAAGTTGAGATTGGGCGTCTTGTGATACTGCTTGCGAGAGAACCGGCTCTGCAACTGCAAGAGTTGTGGTTTTGCCACCACCTTTAGAACGATAGGTGTAAGTATCAGATACAACATCACCAGCAGCGATGTCGAACATAAAGGCAGGATTGATAGGCTCGCCAAGTACTCGCGTTTCAAAGTGGAGGTGGCTGCCAAAAGAGTGGCCAGTATTACCACAGAGACCAATCGGTTCACCAGACTTAACCTCTTGGTTTATATTTACGAGCTGTTTGGACAAGTGTCCATAAACAGTTTCCAAGCCATTATCATGACGAATCACAATATAGTAGCCGAAACCTCTGGCATCGTACTTGCGTACACGAACTTTACCAGAGAATGCTGCAAAAATGGTATCTCCAGTACAGCCGTCAATATCAAGGCCGTAATGGATGCGACGGAAACGAGGACGATATCCATAATTTGAAGTTACAATACGATTCTTAATCGGCATACTAAAGTCTTTGAGATTGATAACAAGCTCTTCCGGCTTGGGCATATCTTTATAGACATTTACACCGTCATTGTCCCAATGATTTCCATAGATATTTTTTGCAAAAGTCACTTCCTCCTGCACTTTTATTTGCGTTATAATCTTGGCCACATCGGAAGATTTAAGTTGAAAATCAGCCTTCGCTTCTCTGGCCATTAGGTCTTGAGCTTGCACAAAAGCGGGCATCATGAAAGCAATTGTCAAAAGAGGTAAAACTTTGCGTATTTTCATAATTAGAGTTATTCTATTTATCAAATGTGTGTTATTGTCTTTATGAGATTCCTCAATTATTATAATAATTGATAACGGAAATTTCCAAGTATTATTGTTTCGTTTGCATAAATGCGTATGACACTTGTTTCTCTCCGCTTAGAGGAAAATTATTTGCAAAAGTAAAAAAAAAAAAGTACCCAACCAAAACAATTAAGTTTTATTATGAAAGTTTCAGTTATATTTTAACATCTCGACTGTTATTTTTTATTGAAAAAGTCACGCAAACGATGAAAATCGCGTTGAAAAAGGATACCTCCTCCTTGAGTAGTAAGAGATGATTTGGTAAAATAACGATCGTTGGTCTCACTATAAGCTTTCAGGCTTATGGTACCGGACTTATTAAGCAGCCATTGCAAATTGAAGTCCCCAACAAAATTATTACTATAGGTAGTAACCTGATCCCGATAGCCAACATTGCCATTAAACAGCAGACGATTGTTAAACATTTTTCCGGAGAGACTACCTTGCACCTCCATGTCGTTAAATCCCATACGACCAGCAGCAATGCTTGTGCCGAAATTCCAGTTAGTGATATGAAATGCGTCTTGCAAAATATTGTTAATCTGCCCACTAAGTGTTCCTGCGAGGAATGACGTCATGGCAACCGTCGATTGGTTCTGACCACCATTAGCAGAAGAGAATTCATTATAATTATATGTATAGAAACGACCTATACTTAATAGATAAACAGCCTGCATATTGCGATCTTCTTCTGTCAGAATAAATTTCTTAAGCAGTAAGTTCTCGTCGTTATTTGCCCGAGGGAAATCAATATCAAAGGACACCTTTGGCTCTGCAGCTTTACCTGTAAAGTTAAGTATACAATCCACTCCGACAGTACTATTGGACTGCGAAGCTCCAACATTCAAGTCGCTAAGAGAAACAGAATTAACACGATGCACTCCCTTAAGATTGATGTCTGCATCTGCAAGAGAACCATTGAAGCGAAGAAAACCGCCGGGTTGAATTTCGAAATTCTTATGGATTATATCTTTAATGGTCAGTTTATAACCACCATCGTTGACAGAATAAATGCCATTGATAGCGAATCGGCCTTTATTATAGTATGATAACTGCATAGAACCATTGCCATGCAGTATCATGTAGTCTCTAGTAAGCGGATCGGTAACGATATTTAGTGCAAGATCGGGAGTAGCGTCAAATTTGACATCGACCCAAACATCTGTGGTGATGTTATCAGGTAGCACAATGTGGTCTGTGCTTAGGGCATTGTCAGCCAAAATGTCGGTATCGTCCGGTACAACAAAATGAATATAGTCCCGCCCCTCTTCATTGCCGCTATATATGCCCGAGCTGTAAAAAAGTGAACTACCATCATCTACTCCGCCTCCATCTACGGTAGAGATGTTTCCTAACAGATGAACCTCACCAGTGTTGCCACGCAAATTCACATATCCATCAGTGAAAATCTTCCCCCAAAAAGCACGCGTTGGTTGTTCGTCCCAATTTATTGTTAAAAGATCATTAAGATTGAATCCTATATCATAATTAAAATCATATAGGTAATGATGATTAACACTACCTTTTACGCTCGCTTCATTGCCGTAAGGATCGCGAATAATAAAACCTGTGAAATCTATCGTATCAGGGCGTATACTCATTAGCTGATCCTCTATGCTATAATGTACACCGAGCATTTTAGGGCGGAACTTGAGATAGTTTACAATTTCATCAGCCTCTATCTGTACATTTTTAAGTGATCCGAAGATGTGGAGGTCGCCGGTAGCATTCCCCTCAAGATCGTCAATAAATCCACCAATATATTTATTAAGGAATTGAAGATTAATTTTCTCTGACTTAATGCGAAAATCTAAAATTTTATCGTCCAGGGCAACAAAACCGTCAATAAGCGTAGAGTCATTGTAAATTGCTTGTGTTTTAGCTTTAATCGTCATCCGATTATTATCGATATCATAGCCACCTTTGGCAGTTAAAGAGCCCAAATAAGCACCATTAAACAAAAAGTCGCGGACAAAAAAATCTGCTTCGATTTCTTTATTAGGATTAAGCACGGAATTTCGTATCGTACCGCTCGCTTTACCCCCAAAATCCACGGGATTAAAATTTACGAGACCAAGTAAATACTCAACTTCCACATCATTTAACTGTACAAAGAGATCTTTTCTTTCCTTATCAAAATTGGCATTGATATTCACATATTGATCTCCACGAGAAACAATAAGATCATTTATTCGCAAGGCATCATTTCCATATTCCAATATAGCGTGAGAGATTTGCCACGAGGTATCTGAAATAAATAAAGTGGAAGGCTGTATTTGTGTAATGGCAGTGACGCGATGATTCTGCAAACGACTAAGTTGAGTCTCCGTCTTCAGGCTACCATAGGTACCGTCATTATGCAAATTCTTCCATAACGTTTCCGTAAAAAGTTTATCGTTGCTACCCGAAAAATGATTTTCAATTCTTACCGGCACGTCATCAAAATATTTCGTCAACATCAGTACACTGCCTAACGTATCATCGCTATTGCTAAAGTATATACCAACATCTTTGTAACACGATTCTGCGACATCGAACGAGGGAGCTAATATTGTGAGTGCCGTATTTTTAGATTCTCCAGATGTACTGAACATTATCTCCAATGGTTTGTCAAGCGATATATCTTCGCTAAGATAATCAGACAACAACGACAAATCTTTTATCGTCATTTTCAACATACCATATCCCGAATTTTCGTGATTACTTAACGCGTTATAAGTTATAGCGTGCTCACTGAGCGAAGGAAGCGCACTATAGAACTGCGTTTCCACGATCTTTGCAAGTTGCGCAAGGCCAACATCTGTAGTCAGTTCGCCATTCACAAAATCACTCTCCAAAGTATAACATTTATTATCGTTCACTATCCGACAAGTCAAAACGATATCACCAAGAAGGATTTCACTGTAATCAGAATACCGTGAAACATGAAATTTATTTAATCTGACAATATAATCATTGATGTTTCCGTTGTTTTCCTGCGCGTCAATCTCAACACTGCCGGCCACAATATCTGGCAAAGCGACATCTTGAAGACCAAGTGCACTAAATTTTATATGATTTATGCCAGCATTGGCTGTGAAATGTGCGTTGTTACTATAATTATCGACATAACCTTTGACTTCAAAGTCGGCATTAGGATCATTGACACCAAAAACAAAATCTACATTGCAAGGAGAAGAAGAATTAGCGACGAGATACAAATTATTCAGCGTAATAAAGTGGTTATTTACATTATAACTGACAATTCCAATGTTTGCTTTAGCATTTCCGATTATATCACTAACTATTTGGGCATTACTTAATGAAAAAATATTTGCAAAATCGTAATTTCCAAAGAGCAAATTACCTTCAATAACAGCATCATGTACAGCAAATCCCTCGCTTTCCTCATTATCCAACTGAATCTTTGCTTGAGCTACATTCACATTGTATGTAGCCTTATTTTCTTTGGCATCAACAACAGCACTGACATCGAAAATATCTGACTTCGCCTTACCTTCAAAGCGAAAGGCCAAACCGCCATCCTGCACCTTGATATTACCATTGGCATCCATAAAAGTAATCGCATCAAAGATTCTGTTTTCAGACACAGCACTGCCAAAAACATTAAGAACATTATTCACATCAGTACGGACAACGTGGGCATTAAAGTCAACGTCTGCCATTAGAGCCTCAAGCCACGACCTACCTACTTCGTGCCAATCCGGAATCTTTGTATTGATATAGGAATGAGTACTTTTCGAAGTGACATTCACATCATAACGCTTTGCGAACACGACATCATCCTCCCCTATCGGCACCACGGAAAAGTCATAGCTATGATCATTCAGCTTAAGTGTGGAGTTAAGGTTGAGTTTCGCTATCCTATTACTAAAATCATCCTTACCGTCCACCGAAGGAACAATCATAATACGGCTATCGATAAGCGAACCACTCAACTTGTCGTTTATCTTTGCCGAGAGCGACTTGATCTTTATGGTATAATGCCCATTGCCGCCCGGTTCTATGTTACCACAAAGGTTTTCCAACATCATGCCGTTACGCGTAAATACACTGGCACTTCTTACACGAACGGCAATACTGTCTGCCTTCATACTGCAGAACACAATGTTAGCATTAAATCGTTCAATATCTATATGGTTAGTATCAATTAGCCAACCGTTTACAGGTTCGTCATGCACATCGTAGCGAATAGCTATATTACGAAGAATTATTGAGCGCAAATCTATCTCCAAACCTTGCGTGCAGTCATCTTCTGGCATCAAGCTGTCAACAGCATACTGATAATTGGCCTTCGCATCGGCGTCAGTACGATACAAGACAGCCTGCGCATCAAAAAGCTTGAGACTGGAAATCCTTACCTTGTTATTTAACAATATTGGCAATAATTCTACCGTACCTACCGCTTTTCCGACCACCAACATCTGTACGGAGGCTCTATCGTACACTGCCAGGCTGTCTATGGTAAGCGTATTGAACAAGTCAATCCTTACCTCACCCACATCAACACGGCTTCCAATCTTCTGACTTAACATTTCGGACAGAGCGCAAGCCATTTTAGTTTTCATAATAGGCAACGAAACCACTACCAACACCGTCAAATACAATCCAACGATGCAGCTAACTATTACCGATAATATAATGCGTAAATTCTTGATAGGACGTCAACTTTGTTTTAAACGGCAAAGTTAGTGCAAACAGAGCAGAAAACAAAATCTTTTTTTATTTTCTCGAAACATAGCTCACCTTATTTCATTTTCAGACAATCAAAGCTGGAGTAAAAAACTAAAATAATCCTTAAAAATACGCTAGGTTTAGTAAGAAATGAGTACTTTTGCATCGTAAAGTAAGGAAAGTTGGCAGAGTGATCGAATGCGCTGGACTCGAAATCCGGTATACTCCTTGTGGGTATCGGGGGTTTGAATCCCTCACTTTCCGCAAGAACAAATAAAACGAGTAGCAGTGATAAGATTGCTACTTGTTTTATTTTACCTAACACTCAATTTTGGTACATAACAATATCCACGCGATTACAACTGGCATGGTGGGGATATAAGTATCATTACATCGCTGTTTTACGCCACACGAATACACTTATTTATGAAAACGGAAAAGTTCCATAAAGACTTGCGAAGCTTGTCTAAATGTTTCGGCAGCAGGCTGAGCAAGCGAGAATACTTGCTGTCCTATTGTCTGATACAATGGTTGAGTGTGAGCAGCAGCATCTGAATTGCAAATCACATTAAGGCCAGCATGAATAATACGTACTTCTATTTCACGGCCTGCCTCTATAGGATCACCATCACAGTGAATGATTCCCTCTCTCTCTCTTATAATTTTAACACTTGGCGAACGGAACATACGGATATGGCTTGCACCGTCCTCGAACTTGCCACTAAACAGACGGAACGCCATTGCCGGAGCCTCGGCCACAGGAAAAGGCTCGATTACCGTTACGTCCATCAGACCGTCGTTAAGCGATGCATAAGGGGCAATGTAAGCATTGTTGCCGTATTGCGATGCGTTAGCCAGCGCGATGCAGAAAGCTTTGTATGTATGCTGTCCTTCTTTATCAATTATGGTGTATGCTTCTGGTTTGTAATGTGCCAATCCGGTAATGACATTCTCGAAATAGGTCTGCAATCCACGTTTGGAGGAAGATGAAAAACGATAGCAAACATTAGCGTCGTACCCCATTCCACAAGTACAAAAAAACGGACGACCATTGATCAACCCATAGTCGATAGCCAGACTCTTACCTTCGTTTATCATTCGCAGCGCTTTGCGCACCTCTAATGGAATCTGGAGGTGTCGGGCAAGACCATTGCCACTACCGCATGGCACTATGCCGAGCGCCGTGTGTGTGTGCACCAATGAACGAGCCACTTCATTGACAGTACCATCTCCACCAATAGCAACTACGATGTCTATGCAGTTCTCCGCCGCCATAGTGGCGAGCACAGCTCCGTGGCCGGCATAGCGAGTAGGCCAAATAACATAGTCGTATTTTTCATGATCCATCAATTCCTTAACAGCCTTGATAATTGCTCGCTTGGAGAACCCACCACTAATGGGATTAACGATAAATCTTACTGTTTTCTTCATTGTTCTATTCGGAATTGCTGACTTACATTTTACATTACCTTGTTTTGATCTCCAGAGTCAGCACGCAAAGCACTCTTTATGAGTGTGCGAGCGTATTCTATTATGGTATCCTTACCTTTTACAAAATCCTCGGATAGTAAATCTACACGATACTCCGGTTCGATACCATTCTCGGTCGAAAACATTTGCACATCGTAGGTGGGGCAAGCAGAAAAGCGCACCGTCCAGCCGTTAGGGAGTTCGTTATTATACGGAAGGCCGGCACCGCCGCCGGTACGGTCGCCGACAGTGGTAACGAGCGGCAGGTCTTTCATATAAGCTACGAACGCATTGGCGGCACTATAGGTGCGGCGATTGGAAAGGACTACCACAGGCTTCTGCCAGCGCATACCTTCGGAGGGAATGAGCTTAACAGGCTCAAGGTCGGAGAACGAATTGTGTCCGGCGCCGGTCTTGTGGGCAATATACCCCACCGTAGTTTTCTCATTGATGAAACTGGCAGCCAAATCCTGCGCCATAGTCAGCAAGCCGCCCTCGTTATTGCGCACATCGACTATCAAACCATCGCAAAGCCGTAAATACGAAAAAATCGCATCGAGATTGCCGGAGCCAACGCTGCCATTAAACGACGGAATGTACATATAACCGACATTGTCCGGCAAAATACAATACTTTATGCCGCAGGTGAGGCGATAATCCGTGCCGAGATAGATGCGCTGGAGGGAGTCGCTGAAATTTACAGGGTAATTTTCGTGCCAATCCCAGTAGCGAGCGGTATTGAACGGCGAGGCAAGGTTTACATGACCGTCGCGAAGCTCAGCCAGCATCTTGCCGCAGACTTCAAATAGCTGTTCATTATTCATGTTCGGCATCAGCATAGCTGAATAGCGGTCGTAACACTCGCGCCAGTCAAGTCCATATTCCTCGGCCTTGTCGGGGAAAAAGCAATAATGCTCGTCAACAATCTGCCACAGCGCATCGAAGTTGCCTTGCGGCGTGTTGCTGAACTCGCTCTCACTGACGCAGGACGAGAGTCCGACAATCAAGCACAGGAAGAATACTAAAAATTTCTTTATCAACATATCACGCTACAAATTACGCACAAAACCCACCAAAATGCTATGACAAAAATCCTGTGTCTTGAGCCCGTTGGCATCAGACTGCATATACTGTCCTTGACACCCCACGCGCAACGCCGTATTGTGTTTCAGCCGATAATCAAGCGTGAGCAACAGGTTAGTTTGGAACGCCTTGAAAGGATTGACCGCACGCACATTGCGGCTATAATGCCCGAGCGAGAAAATTTCGTAGTACGACTGCCCGTAATCGGGAGTAAAGAATGCGCCGGTAAGCGGCACATCGGCCTGTAGGGTGGCAACAAAAGGCTTTTGCCACAGAGCGAAGTGTCGACGCACTTGCCCCGAAGCAATAATGTTGAGGGCTGCGCGCGCAGAGGCGGGGTTGTTGCCTCCAAGCGTATTGTAGACAAAACCGAGGCGGGTCTGCAATCCTATACCGGCTGCCCCACTCCACCGATTAGTTTTCGTTGCTTGCTCATTGTCGTCATTAAGAAACTGATACTGCCACGCTACCTGCCAATGGAAGAAGCCGGAGATGCTTTTGTGCTTGTCGGAGCGCGGTTCAGCCAGCGCGAGGTTGCCTTGAGTGATGTGCTGCACATAAAGGCGGCGGTCAAACCAATGGGTAGGGCGGCTGATTTGCGAAAGGGCAGTGATGCCGCCACCGTGATAGCGTTCGTTGGACAGATAGGTGTCCCACTGATTCACATTGCTAACTCCAAACATCGTGGAGCTCTCCCTGCCATAGCGTGCCGTCTCCTGCGCCTGCAATCCGGTAAGCGGCAACAGCAAAATCAGTATCAGCAGTTTACGGATATTCATTACACTAAAGCTGTCAGCGTTTGTCCTGCAACAAGAGTCTTAGAAAAGCCTCAGTTGACCATTGAGCTCATCGCGGATTTCGTCGTCGGTTTTGTTCTCGTTTACTATATCCGTAACGGCTGTCTTGTTCTCTAAGTCCGAAGGTGTTAGGGGAGCGGCGGGCTGCTCCTGCTGTTCGGCTTCCTCGTTATCCTCTTGCGGCGCGTCGGGGAGTTCGGCTGCTTCCACGATGCGCGGTTCCAATTCCTCCACCTCTGCAACCTCATAGTTAGTGAGGCGTTTGCCGCGAGCCTTCACACCTTTCACGGCAATGAACTCCTCTGCATCAATCTCCATCGGCTCGCGAAAATCGCTGTTGCCGCCGAAGGTAACTTTTATGCGCGCGTATGGTTCGTGGCTCAGCAGGAACATCTGCCCATCGCCTTGGTCGGACATGAAGTTCTGCCGTTTAGCCGAAACCTCGAGCTGAAAGCGTTTTATGTAGATACGGTTGTCAGTGTCGCGACTGCTGTACACCGTAGTCCACACCGTGTCGCTATCATACTTGCCGATAAACGCGATGTTGTCCTCATAGTGATTATTGATGTCGGTGTCGGTAGTATAGTACTCGCCGTTTTGCAGTATCACCAGCACCCTGTCGGCACCGCTAAATTCTCCAAGCAGACGACCGCGCTCGTCGTAGTTAAGACGGCGCACGGCAGTGTCGAACCACACCTTGCGCCCTCCAAGCGTGCTCACTCCGTGGCTCTTGAGGTTGATGCGGTAGATAGTGTTGCGCGTAACTATATTTCCTTTCGATACGCGCCCCTTAATGGCGAGGTCGGCGAAGTTAATATCGAAGGTCAGCTTCTTTATCCTATCGTCGGGCTTCAGAGTGATGTGCACGATTTCCGCTTCGCCGTTGGGGTTGGCGGTAAAATAAACCACCTTGCTACCAACCGCGCCCTGCGTAACATCATACTCGCGGTCGCGAGTGATACCTGCCACAAAGAAACGCTTCATCATATACGCGCCTCTCTTGCCGTCGCGGTATATTATATTATATATGGTGCGTTTGTCGTTTTTCTTGAACACAGCCACATGCAGCAATTCCGCCTTTTTGCCCTCGGCCTTTGAGCGTTCGGTTTCGCCGATGAACAGCTTATCTGTCACACGCGTAACTTTATAAGTGCCGTCGCGGTAGAACAAAATCACATCGTCCAAGTCCGAGCAGGCGCTCACAAACTCGTCTTTCTTCAGCTGCGTGCCGATAAACCCTTCCTCGCGGTTCACATATAGTTTCTGATTCTGCTCAGCCACCTTCACAGCTTCTATCTGGTCGAACGCAGCGAGCTGGGTGCGGCGCGGGTATTGCGCACCGTACTTCTCCTTCAAGTTTAAGTACCAGTTGATCGTTACTTGCTTGAGATTCTTGAGGTCGCGGTCTATCTTGCGTATTTCCTCCTGCAGACGCAGGATTTGTTCCTCTGCCTTGTCTTTATTAAAGCGCAGGATACGCTTCATCTTAATCTCAAGCAGGCGCAGAATGTCGTCCTTGGTTACCTCGCGCACCATCTTGGGATACCAAGGCGTGAGCCGTTCGTCGATATGCTCGCACGCCTCATCGGTAGTCTTGGCGTTCTCGTACTCCTTATCCTTATAAATCCGCTCATTGATGAAGATGCTCTCCAAAGACGCGAAGTGCAACTCCTCCATCAGCTCATCGCGGTGTATAAGCAACTCCTTTTTCAGCAAATCCTTGGTCTGGTCTACGCTATGACGCAGCACATCGCTCACGGTGAGGAACTTGGGCGTGCGTTCCTCTATGACACAGCAGTTTGGCGAGAGACTGATTTCACAATCCGTGAAGGCATAGAGGGCATCGAGCGTCTTGTCGGGCGAGACGCCGGGCTGCAGATGCACAACGATGCTCGCCGTTTCCGAAGTAGTGTCGTCGATGTGCTTAATCTTGATTTTCCCTTTCTCGCCGGCTTTCATAATGGACTCTATCACACCCTTGACCGTCTTACCATATGGGATTTCGGTGATATGCAGCGTCTTGTTGTCGAGCTTGCTTATTTTGGCGCGTATCTTGACGCTACCGCCGCGCTGACCATCGTTGTAGTGGCTCACATCAATGCTGCCGCCGGTCTGAAAGTCGGGGAAAAGCGAAAAATCCTCGCCCCTGAGATAGCAAACCGCCGCATCGCATAGTTCATTGAAGTTGTGAGGCAATATTTTCACGCTCAAGCCCACCGCAATGCCGTCAGCTCCCTGGCAGAGCAACAGCGGGAACTTCACCGGCAATGTGATTGGCTCCTTATTCCTGCCGTCGTAGCTCAGTTTCCACTCCGTAGTTTTGGCATTGAACACCGTGTCGAGCGCAAACTTGCTTAAGCGCGCCTCAATGTAACGCCCGGCGGCCGCACCATCGCCCGTGAGGATATTACCCCAGTTGCCTTGGCAGTCGATGAGCAAATCCTTTTGTCCAAGCGTAACGAGAGCAGAATAAATAGAGGCGTCGCCATGCGGATGATACTTCATCGTGTTACCCACGATGTTCGCCACCTTGTTAAGGCGGCCATCGTCCATCTGTTTCATCGAGTGGAGCAGTCGGCGCTGCACCGGCTTAAGTCCATCTGCCAGATGCGGCACCGCACGATCGAGAATCACATAACTCGCATAGTCCAAAAACCAATTTTGGAACATACCGCCCAACCGATGCGTCGCGTTGGCGTCCTCATGATGCTCCTCAGGGTTATAAGCAACACTGCCCTCAGGGCGATTCACATCGATTAGCGAGTCTGCGCCCACATCGCTGTCAGCCGAGCCGTCATAAGCGCCGCTATCCTCTATCTCCTCGTTATTCAAGCTGTCGTCGTTCATTCCAAACTACACCTTTATTAAATAATTATGTCGGCGAAGTTGCCGTTTTACTCTCGCTGCCATATTTCCGCACACCGCGCATCGCGCGACTTTTGCTATGGCAGCTCGCCGCTTCGCAGGGCGAAGTTACACTTTTTTTTCGACAGGATTTGCCTAACACGCAAAAAATGTGGGTTTTCCATCTCGTTTATAATACGAAAGGCGAGAACTTTACGGCAAATACCGCATAACTTTCACGAAAACGCGTGCAGAGCACAATCTAAACCCCTGCAATTTAAGATTTACAGGGGTTTAAATTATGTGCGCAGGGGATCTAAGGACGCTCGCTACTCTCTAATCGTCCATGTAGCACAATTCAGCACACCACCTTCAAGTGCAACATCGTTGAAATCAATAGCCTCAATTATTCTGTTCGGGAATATTTCCTTCATCTTCGTAATTGCTTCGTCATCTTTATTTCCAGACACTCCGAATTTAGGCATTACTATCAAATTAGCAACTTCAAGATAATTGACATATAAGCCAATAGCGTGTTCTTTATGAGTCTTGTCCTTATAACCTGAGAAGAATGGGAAATCAATATACTGTAAACCTTTCTCCGCCAACACCTGATTTATTCCCTCGCGCCAGTATTTATATTCTTCATTGCGATTATTACCGAGTATCGTATTGGCATCGACAAAACGCACCATGCCATCAGCATGACCAGTATAATCGTCATTAATCGTTGGTATCGTGATTATTTCCGCTTCAAGAAGTCGGGACAATTCGTCCACCAATTCTGTTTCGCCAATCTCAGGATTTTCGTCAAAAACGCGTTTGGATATTATAGCGCGACCACCACAAATAAGCACATTGCCTCCGTCAAGATTAATGTTAGAAATTATTGGTTTTATATTATTTGCCTCGCAAACCTCCTGAACATCCGAACGCGACTCTTCATACTCTTTGACACCTTTCAAATACGATGGTTCATAGCGAAACTGAATCAACTTACCGCTGACTGTCTGCACGGGCATATAATCGCGGCACCAAATATCACGCGTGCCTTTCAAAAAACGATATGTTATCCCATGTTTATCAAGTATTGCTGTCAAATTGTTACAAGCATTAGGGAACTTTTCTCGCAACAGTTCCGACATATATACGACATGTTTACTATTACACAAGGTTGTTTTGTTATTATCAGTCGATTCTGCTTGTGTGGCAACATTTTTCGGTTTCATAGTTGTTTTTTCTGTAACTGATTTAGCATAGTCGTTTGTCCATTGTTTACGGAAAACTTTATCGTCGTACCCTAACATTTTAACACATAGTTCATATGTCGGTTCTATATTGTTTTGCAAACAAATATCATGAAATATAGCCGACTGGGTACATCTTCCAGCATTGAAGTTATTTGTATTGAAGTTACTTATATATTTTTCAGATATATGAACCTTGTTTACAGCAAGCATTATATTGATTTTGTGCAGAATTTTCTTTTGCTCTTTCACAGAAGTGCGTCTATCTGCCAACTGTTTCATTAACTGATTTACACTTTTGGCTTTCAAACATTTGTATCCGCTATATACTACACCGCCGATAGCAATAATACTACCCGTAATTCCTAAAATTGATTCAATACTCATTGGTCTACTTTTATTAGGTTTGATACAAAGCTATCAATTAAGCGCCCTTAAGGCATCGCGCGACTTTTGCTATGGCTGCTTGCCGCTTCGCAGGGCGAAATTACACTTTTTTTTCGACATAATTTACATAGAATGCGCAAAAACAATAGAAAAGGAGGCTCGTCACCATAGCGAACCTCCTTTATATGCTTATATTACCCGTTATATTTGAACTGTTGGTTTATCTTGTCAAAGACAGAGATGCTAACTTTTTTATATCATTGAATCTAAGAAATCTCCTACATCAATTTCATTATTCTTCCAAATTCTAAATGACTAATTTCACCATTCCAAACCTTTAGCAAATTTTCTTCATTTCGAATAATCCAATTTCGTAATTGTTCAAAATCACTGTTTGATATTTTCAATTTTGTATTCTTTGATAAAATCTTAGGATTATTTGATATTGAAATAGGAACCAAATCATTTGGTAACAATGATTTGGTTGTATTGTTTGCAAATTTCATTCTTGGAGAATTATGTTTCATAGGTTGTTTAACCTGAATCCAAACAATCATAGGCAATTTTGTGTCTGATTGACTTAAGTTAGCCATTTCAAACAAACAATCATCTCTTCCTTGTTCTCTTTCTTTTATAAAATCTTTAAGGTTTTTCATGTCTTTTATTTTATGATGTTCCTAATATAGTAACATCATAAGAAAAATTCAAAATTTGTCGCAATTATTGTATTCGAGCCTACGATTTCTCGCAATGTTTTATTGTATTTTAGAGATTAAGAGATGTAGTTTTTTGATAGTTTTATGATTTTTCAGAATATGTAAAGTGATTAAGCAAAAAAAATGATGTACCTTTGCATAATATAGCAAATCGTTAGACTATTGCCTATCGGTTATTTTGAATACAGTACTGAATATCCAACAAAACATGAAGATTTTTTATTGTGGTTTCTGTCGAGAATCTTAAGGTTGAGTTTGGCATAGAGCCGCTATTTGAGGGCGTTAGCTTTGTGGTTAACGACAAGGAGCGCGTATGCCTCGTGGGTAAAAACGGGGCGGGCAAGAGTACGATGCTCAAGATAATTGCAGGATTGCAACAGCCGACCTCCGGTGTAGTGTCGATGCCGCAAGGGAGCAGCGTGGGCTACCTACCGCAGGTGATGAAGCTCGCAGACAGCTGCACACTCATCGAAGAGACCGAGAAAGCTTTCCTTCATGTCAAGGAGATAGAGATACGCCTCGAGCGCGTAAATAGCGAACTTGCCGAACGCGAGGATTATGAGAGCGAAGCCTACGCGCAACTCATAGAGCAAAGCACTGTGCTGCAGGAACAGCTGCAAATGATAGGCGGCCAGAGCTGGCGCGCCGACATGGAGCGCACCCTGTTAGGCCTTGGCTTTGAACGGAGCGATTTCGAGCGACCTACGAGCGAGTTTAGCGGCGGTTGGCGTATGCGTATCGAGCTGGCGAAAATCTTGCTGCGCCGTCCGGATGTGTTGCTGCTCGATGAGCCGACTAACCACCTCGATATTGAGAGTATCGGCTGGCTTGAAAATTTCCTGCTCAGGGAATCGAAAAGCTCGGTGGTTTTAGTGAGTCATGACCGCGCATTCATCAACAATGTCTGCACGCGTACTTTAGAAATCAGTTGCCAACAACTGACTGACTATAAGGTTAAATACGACGAATTTGTTAAACTGAGAGCGGAGCGCCGCGAACAGCAGTTGCGCGCCTACGAAAATCAGCAGAAGGAGATTGCTGACACCAAGGCGTTCATCGAACGGTTTCGTTATAAAGCCACCAAAGCGGTGCAGGTGCAGAGTCGCATCAAGCAGTTAGAGAAAATAGTGCCTATCAAGATTGATGAGGTGGAGACTGCTACGCTTCACCTCCGCTTCAATGAGCCTATGCGCAGCGGCGACTATCCGGTGATTTGCGACGAGGTGGCTAAGGCTTATGGCAAGCACCAAGTGTTCAGCAATGTCAATCTGACAATCCGCCGCGGCGAGAAGGTGGCATTTGTGGGCAAGAATGGTGAGGGTAAGAGTACCTTAGTGAAATGTATCATGAGCGAAATCCCTTACGACGGCTCGCTACGCATAGGCCACAATGTGCAAATCGGATATTACGCGCAGAATCAGGCACAGCTGCTCGATGATAGCCTCACGGTTTACGATACTATAGACCGCGTTGCCACAGGAGATGCGCGGCTCAAGATTAGAGAGTTGCTCGGCGCCTTTATGTTTGGCGGCGAGGCAAGCGATAAGCCCGTAAAGGTGCTCAGTGGCGGCGAGCGCAGCCGTTTAGCTATGCTGAAGTTGCTGCTTGAACCTATGAATGTGCTCATTCTCGACGAGCCGACAAACCATCTGGACATGCGCACCAAAGATGTGCTGAAAGAGGCCATCGCAAACTTCAAGGGTACAGTGATTGTGGTAAGCCATGATCGTGATTTCCTCGACGGATTAGTGAATAGGGTTTATGCCTTTGGCGGCGGCAAAGTGCGCGAGCACTTAGGAGGTATCTACGACTACCTTCGCACCCTTAACGAGGCGAACACCTCCCCTGCCCTACAGAAAAAAGTCAACTCCGACACCACCGGAAACACTCAAGCCACCAAAAGCGACAGCGCCCTCACCTATCAGCAACAGAAGGAGCTGCGTAAGAAAATAAACAAATTAGAAAAGACTGTTGCCGAGGCCGAACAAAACATCGCCCAGCTCGAAGCGGCCATAAAAGTAGTGGAAGACAAACTCGCCACACCCGAAGGAGCGAGCGATCTCGGGCTTATAGATAAGCACGCCTCATTCTGCAAGCAACTCGACAAGGCTATGACGGAATGGACAGAGGCTTCGGAACAATTGGAAGAACTAAAGAACAACTAACGACTACATGAGACTGATTATGACCCTTACTCTTGCCGCAGCGATGACCACTGCTTCTGCGCAGACCGACAATCACCCCAACGGCATCAATCTTAGCAACTTGGATAAGACGGTTAGCCCCGGCGCTGACTTTTATACTTACGCCGTGGGCGGCTGGCAGAAGAGTCATCCGCTCGGTGCTGAATATGCGACCTTCGGTGCGTTCAACATGCTTGATGAACTGAACAACCAGCGCATTCGTGAAATAATCGAGGAGCTTGCAAAAGAAAAGCATCCCGCCGGCAGCAACGAGGACAAGATTGCTACGATATATAATATGTCGATGGACATGGAGGCGCGCAACAAAGCGGGAATGCAGCCCATAGTAGCCTACACCGACAAGATTAAAGAATGCCAGAGTAAAGAGGCTCTGCTCGACATCTGCGCCCAGATGATGCTACGCGACATCAATACATTCTTTGCTGTGGGTGTCGATGCCGACGCTAAGGACAGCAAGATGAACCTTGTGCAGATTTGGCAGGGTGGCCCCACGCTTGGCGAACGCGAGTACTACATCGACCAGGACGAACACACGCAATCTATCCGCAAGGCGTACATAGAGTTCGGGGGCAAGGCGTTTAAGATGCTTTATCCCGACTTTACAGACGCGCAGGCGGAGGCTGCGATGAACACAGTGCTGCGTATAGAGACACGCTTAGCCAAAGCATTCAAGAGCAACGCCGAGCTGCGCATAGCCGAAGAGAATTACGACAAAGTGCCTTTCTCTAAACTCGGCGAGGAGTACCCTCACATCAACTGGAACGACCTTTTCTTCAAGAGCGGCGGTTTTCCGCAGTTCTACGAGCTTTCTTTGGGGCAACCTGAGGCTCTGAAAGCCGCTGACCTGCTGATTGCGGAAGAAAACCTCGAGGATTTGAAGACTTATGTAACTTTCCGCGAATTAGTGAGCGACCTTTCGCTCTGCGGCGAGGAGCAAATAAACCTGTCGTTCGACTTCTTTGGCCGCACTCTACAGGGACGCCAAAGTTTACAGCCGCTGTGGAAGCGCTCCGTAAGCATGGCAAACGGTCTATTAGGCGAAGCTGTGGGGCTGATTTATGTGCAGAAATATTTTCCGGAGAGTTCCAAACGGCAGATGAAGAAACTGGTGGACAACCTCGGCATTGCACTCGGCAACCGCATCATGGAGCAAGAATGGATGAGCGATGAGACCAAAAAGAAGGCACTTGAGAAGCTCGGCACCTTCTATGTGAAAATCGGCTACCCTGATACTTGGAAAGACTACTCGAATATAGACTTCAGCAATACTGCTTCATTCTGCGACGCCATCAATAGCGCCAGAATTGCCAAGAACAGACAAGAAATACAAGAGACTGTGAGCAAGCCGGTGGACCGTAACAAATGGTATATGACGCCGCAGACCGTCAACGCTTATTATAACCCGGCTACCAACGAGATTTGTTTCCCTGCCGGCATTCTGCAGTATCCGTTCTTCGATCCTAAAGCCGACGATGCGTTCAACTACGGAGCTATAGGTGTGGTTATAGGCCACGAGATGACTCATGGCTTCGATGACCAAGGGCGTAAATTCGACAAGGAGGGCAATATGACCGACTGGTGGAGCAAAGAAGACCAAGAGCGATTCAATAAGAGAGCGCAGGTCATTGTTGACTTCTACGACAACATCAATGTATTGCCAGACCTCAAGGCTAATGGTTCGCTGACGCAAGGAGAGAACCTTGCCGACCACGGTGGATTGCAAGTCGCCTACGAAGCGTTACGATTGGCGAACAAAGGGAAAAGCGGGAAGAAGAAAGATGGCTTTACCGACGACCAGCGTTTCTTTCTTGCTTATGCCGGTGTGTGGGCGAACAATATTCGCACGGAGGAAATCCGCCGCCGTACCAAGAGCGACCCTCACTCGTTGGCCAAATGGCGTGTTAATGGCGCGTTGCCGCACATAGATGCGTGGTATAAGGCATTTGACATCAAGGAAAGCGATCCTCTGTTCGTGCCGAAGACAGAACGGGTAACTATTTGGTAGCTTAGCATCATGATATACCTGCCAAATAATCACCCTTCGGTCAATAGGCTCAAAGAGAAAGGCGTTAGCATCTGCGACCAGCCGAGTTCGTCCTCAGCCTTGCGCATTGTGATACTCAACCTCATGCCGCAGAAACAGGAGGCGGAGGAAGAGTACTACGAGATGATGGATGGTTGTGGGCTTGACATAGAAATTGTGCTTGCCAAGATGAGTGGACTGACTTACAAAACAACTCCGCAGGAGTACATGGACGCCTACTACACTGACATCGCCGACATTATGCATGAAGGTAGCTTTTATGATGGCATGATTGTTACCGGAGCACCATTGGAACATTTGGACTACACCAAGGTGAGCTATTGGGAACAGTTGCACGATGTTTATCACTGGACATTCAGCCATGTGCGCTCCACGCTCAACATTTGCTGGGGCGCGTTCGCAGCGCTGCGCATTTTCTTCGGCATAGACAAACATTGGACAGAGCATAAGCTGTTCGGAGTCTACACTCACCACCTTGAGAACGACGAAATTCAGCTTGTCGAGGCTCTGCCGCACGAAGTGAATGTGCCTATCAGTCGTCACATCACGCTGTGTGGCAGCGAACTGCGCCGTGAACCGCAGCTGACCATTCTTATAGACCAAGAGGAGACCGGTCCGGAACTTGCTATGGCGTGGAATGGTCGTCATATATTTGCTAATGGCCACATGGAGTACGCGGAGGGACGGTTGAAATTTGAATACGAACGCGACATGGCTAAAGGGGTGCCTATCGGTGTGCCATTGAACTATTTTCACGAGGATAACCCTAATCTCGGCGTGAATGTGAGCTGGCAGAAAGCAGGACGGCAATTCTACCACAACTGGCTGCGTCATTATGTGGGCAATATGAATATGGACATAACTCCAACAGACATTGAGTTCAAATATTAAAGATATTGAATTGCTGGCTCCGGCACGCACCGCAGACATTGGCATAGAGGCAATCAACTGTGGTGCAGATGCCGTATACATCGGAGCAGCCAAGTTCGGTGCACGCCACGCCGCCGGCAACTCTGTGGCTGACATCGCACGGCTTACGGACTATGCGCACCGCTATGGGGCAAAAGTTTATGTTGCCATCAATACGATTATCTTTGATAACGAACTCGAGCAAGTGCATAGGCTCGCGCTGGAACTGCATAGCATAGGCGTTGACGCGCTTATCGTGCAGGATATGGCTCTTTTGGAGATGGAGTTGCCGCTGCCGCTACATGCCAGTACGCAAATGGATATTCGCAGCGCCGAAAAGGTGCGACAACTGCACTCTTGGGGCTTTAAGCAGGTGATTCTTGCGCGTGAGTTGGGCTTAAAAGACATTGCTCACATTCATCGGGAATGCCTAGAAATGAAATTGGAGGCTTTTGTCCACGGTGCGCTCTGCGTGAGCTACAGCGGTCGCTGCTATGCGTCGCAATATTGCTTCGGGCGCAGTGCAAACCGAGGCGAATGCGCGCAATTCTGCCGTCTGGCTTTTGATTTAGAAGACGATAAAGGTAATGTCTTAGTCCGCAACAAGCATTTGCTTTCGCTGAAGGACATGAACCGCACCCACTTTGTGGAAAAAATGCTTGATGCCGGTGTTTGCTCGCTTAAAATAGAAGGACGCCTCAAAGATGCGGCTTATGTAAAGAATGTTACGGCGTTTTATAGCCGTTTGCTCGACAAAATAATAAAAAGGCGACCGCAAGAGTTTCGCCGTAGCGCGCATGGGCACTGCAACATAGACTTTGAGCCTAATCTTGACAAGACTTTCAATCGCGGTTTTACTGATTATTTCCTTAATGGGCGTACTGAAGATGTAGTTTCCATACACACCCCCAAGGCGATGGGCGAATATGTGGGCAAGGTGAAGGAGATACGCGGTAACTATGTGTTAATCAGCGGCACTGCAACTTTCCATAACGGCGACGGACTCTGTTTCTTTGACGCTAAGGGCGAGCTGCAAGGTTTTCGTGTTAATCGTGTAGATAAAAACAAGGTTTTTCCGCACCAGATGCCGCAACAACTAACGGAAAAGACTTCTCTTTACCGCAATCACGACGCTGCATTTGAAACCGCTATGCTCCGCCCCACCCCGATGCGCACGATTGATGTCAATATCAGCATTACTGACACGGTAGACGGGTTTCAGTTAGACATCACCGACGAATGTGGACGCACAGCCAGCATAAATGTAAACAGCGAGCACCAAGAAGCCCGCACACCGCAGTTTAACCGCATCGCGAACGAGCTAAGTAAAGTCGGCGGGACAGGTCTGCAGGTTACTAAGATTGAAAATAATCTTTCCAAGGATTTCTTTATCCCCGCTTCGCAGCTTAGTCAATGGCGTAGGGCTTTGATTGAAAGGCTACAGTCTGAACAATGTGGCAATAAGTCGCAGATTCAAGACAACAATAACAATCCTAACTGCGAAAAAGCACAAAAACATCTTGAATTTACTGAAAATATCGCCAATCACAAAGCACGACAATTTTACAACAAGAATGGTGTAAGCGATATTGAGCCTGCGTTTGAATTAAAGACTCCTTCAGGAAGTGTCGCGCTGATGACTTGCCGCCACTGCATTAAATATTCTCTCGGAATGTGCCGCAAAGGGGCGCGTAAGCTCTATTTGCGCCTGCCTGTCGCGCCCTTGGGCGGTGCAGGCGCGTCCCGCGACCTGCCATACGGCAAAAAGTTCCCGTTGGAATTTGATTGTAAAAAATGCGAGATGCGTGTGTTAAAGAATAATTAAAGTTATAATGATGCCGATGAATAGTATTAAAATCAGATGCCTCTTTTTCGCGTTGCTATACCTATTTGCATCATGCAGCGTCGGAAATGGACACGACTATGTCGGCGAAAACAATGAGCATAATAACCAAGACTCTATTGCGTTCTCTACTACGCATCATTATAATATTGGATACAACTTCGTGCTCATCGCAGACTCTATGCAACTATTTACTACTCCAGAAGGAGTGAGTTTAAATTTAGACTACGCCCCCGACTCTGCAATCATCAGAAGTAACGAAGACTTCGTAATAACCGAAATATATCATGTTCCTGTGGTTGATTCTACAATTACCGATAGCATTTGGCTGCGCGTCGGCTCTGACGGCATCCCCCTCGGATGGGTTAGCGAGGGAGAGTTGCTTAACAAAGCTGCGCCCGTAGATCCGATTTCCCTTCTTATCTTTTATGTGAGGCATCACGATAAATTTATCCTCGCGCTGTCCTTTATCATTATTCTTGCTATCGCTATTTATATCATTGTCGCGGAAAAGAAAATCGCCAAATTCAATAAGCAACGCGTTGTCTCATATTACTCTATCGCTTTTCTTTTAAGTATTACTGCCGCTGGAGTCGTTTACTCCATTCTCACGGATAAACACTCCGACCTGTGGCAAGATTTCTATTTCCACCCAACTCTTAATCCGCTTGGCTTGCAAAAAATGCTCGCCCTATACCTGTCTACCATCTGGCTCAGCATCATTCTATGGCTCGCCTCCATTTTTGACCTCATCGCCAAGACATCGCCAATAAAGACAGCAAGGACTATACTATGCTACACAATTGCAGGTTTCACCATTTACACCTTACTAACCAGCGCTTTAACATTCCTGCTTAATTAAGAAAGAGTCAATTGCAGAAATATGAGTGCACAAGAAGGAGATAAAAAGGAAAAGAGGGGTAAATGATGCATTACCTCCTTTTTACCTCCTCAACACTACTTTCTTCTACAAAACAGGCTTCTCAATTGCAGCAGATTAAACCCTACATGACTACAAAAACAGCATTCTCTGGTTTTCTTTGCCCCTACTATTCCCCACAAATCGCATTGTACTCAAATCTAACTGCGTCTGCATCACAACGCCAATGTATTTAGATAAAATAACAACACACACTTAGACAAAACGACAACGCATTTACGGAAAATCCCCATAGGCATAAAATAAAATGTAAAGACAAACGATGATATGTGTGCTATTTGCTAATGTTTTCATAGGCTTTTTATTATCTTTGCACTCATGATCTTGAAACAGCTACACATATTCGGCGACTATCTACTGCTAATGGGACGCGCATTCCATAGGCCGGAGCGAATAAGAATGTTTTTCAAGAAATATTATTCCGAAATTCTAGCGCTAGGGCTCAACTCGGTGGGTATCGTTATGCTGATTTCGCTGTTTATCGGTGCGGTTATCTGTATTCAGATAAAGCTGAACATTCAAAATGTATGGATGCCGTCATGGGTAAGCGGCTATACCACGCGCGAGATTATGCTTTTAGAATTCTCGTCGGCAATCATGTGCCTTATCCTGGCAGGAAAGGTGGGTTCCAACATCGCTTCAGAGTTAGGTACGATGCGCATCACGCAACAGATAGATGCCCTAGAAATTATGGGTATTAATTCTGCTTCTTATCTCATTCTGCCCAAGATTGCGGCATTGGTTACGTTTATACCTATATTGGTAATATTCAGCGTGGCGGCAGGCATCACCGGTGCTTACTGCACTGCATACTTCGCTAACATCATTACACCGACGGACTTGACGCTGGGATTGCAACACAATTTCACTCCCTGGTATTTTTGGATGGGGGTGATAAAGTCGCTGTTCTTTGCGTTTATAATAGCAAGCGTTTCGTCTTATCACGGCTACACAGTGAAAGGTGGCTCAATAGAGGTGGGCAAGGCGAGCACGAGCGCAGTAGTGGCTTGCTCTGTATTGATTTTGTTCTCAGATGTGTTCCTAACCCAATTATTATCTGATGCTCAATGATTAGCGTAGAACACCTATACAAGTCCTTCGATGGCAGGCAAGTACTCTGCGACATTGAAGTGAAGTTTCTCAGCGGTCACACTAATCTAATCATCGGACAGAGCGGCTCGGGCAAGACGGTACTGATGAACTGCATGGTGGGATTGATTATGCCAGATTCGGGACGCATTGTCTATGATGGACGTGACCTTGTGGCAATGACAAAAAAGGAACGTACACTTATTCGTCGCGAAATAGGTATGCTGTTTCAAGGATCGGCGCTTTTCGACTCAATGACAGTACTCAGTAATGTGATGTTCCCACTGGATATGTTCTCCTCGATGAATTACAAAGACCGCATGAGACGTGCGCAGTCCTGCTTAGAGCGAGTGAACCTGATTGAAGCGCAGAACAAGTATCCCAACGAGCTCAGCGGCGGTATGCAGAAACGCGCAGCCATTGCCAGAGCCATTGCAATGGGCCCCAAGTATCTGTTCTGCGACGAGCCTAACTCTGGACTCGACCCTAAGACTTCGTTAGTGATAGACAAGATGATTTTCGACATTACTCACGAGGCTAACATCACCACTATCGTAAATACTCACGACATGAACTCGGTTATTGGCATCGGCGAGAACATTCTGTTCATTAACAACGGCAAAAAGGGTTGGCAAGGCACAAATAAAGAGGTGCTGGCCTCCAACAACAAAACCCTTAACGATTTTGTTTTTGCTTCCGACTTCAGCAAACAGCTACGACAAGATATTATTGCAAGCATTCATGACTCTAAGACATAGACTTACTTATACCACTTTGATAGCCTTATTCGCAGCAATAAGTGCCTATGCAACAGTAGAGACGGGATGGGTGCTTGTGGCTGATGGGAAAGAAACTATGCCTATGGATAGTGTAATTTGTCTAGTAGCCTCTGATGCTTCTGACCGAATGCTGGTTGTTGGTACACACTGGACTATCGATGATGTAACCAGAGTGTGGTTTGAAGAAGCAGAAATGACTGCCATTCATAACGTCCGGCAACAACAAAGCAATACTGACATTAACATCATCAGCGCCAACAACACCCTATTCGTCAATGGTCTCAATGGTGGCACAAATGTGCAGATATTCACCACCGATGGGCAATTAGTGCACACTATCTACCTAATACCTACTGATGGGACAGCAAAGGTCTTTATTGGCAATCTTACACCAGCAATCTACATATTGAAGATAGCAAATTGCTCCGTGAGAGTATTGAAAAAATAGAGACTCATATAAGTAACAGACTACCATGTCGAAGTTATACAAGATAGTATTATTAGCTTTATTGACAATAATATGCGCATTGCAAAGCGTAGCTCAATTCACGGTTCAAACTACTAACGGCAATACAACCGATGTCAGTGAAGGACATTTCTCGCGAACAGCTAACAATCAGTCTGGTTTCAGCTTTGGTGGCATAGACATTGCTGATATTTACGAGATACATTCTGCGGCCTATGTTCCAGACTCTAACGGTTCTATACCACAAGACGCAGTCAAGCTCAAGAGGGCGGCTATCCTTGACCTTACCCAAGCTGTTATGGAGAACGAAAGCGAGCAACGCAACCTATACTCATGTCAGTATATGCTTTTAATCGCAGGTATGCCTTATTTCGTTACTACATCGCTTGAAGAGGCAGTAAATGAATCGTCGCTAATTCTAATTACGTCCACTCCTGCAGATACAACTTTCACTTCCGAGGAAATTGCGATGCTCAGAAATTATGCAAGCAACGGCGGATTGCTTTTTGCACCCAACATCAACTCTTGGGCTACTAACGAACTAAAAGATTTGTTCGGAGTATCAAATGTTTCCTACCCGACCAAAAAGGCTGGCTGCACTTTAGTATGGAGTAGCGACAAACAACCAGAATTATGCTACATCGACGAGCCAGAGGAGCAAACAACGGCTATAGGTTCAATCAACGTGTCTAAGCTCACACCCTCTACTGGCGAAGCATTGGGTTATTTCAACGGAGACTCAGCCTCCATCGGCGTTGTGAAAAATACTATTGGCAATGGCGCTACTTATCTGTTCGGGTTACAATGGCGCGATGTGATACAACGCGGGCAGCTTGACCAAGATGTAAATACAAACCGAGGTTCAAGTAATACATTTGAGCCTTCAGCAGATATGTATCCTCTGTTTATTCGTGCTGCTTATACTGCGGCAAACCCTGTGATAACATGGAAACACACTGTACCAGATGGTTACCATGCCGTGCTCATCCCTACACACGACTGCGATTCTCGCACAGCGATAGACTCGATGTATAAGATGGCAGAATATGAGCAGAGCATTGGATTGCGAGCTCACTATTTCATTACCGTTCATTATTTCCGTCAAAAAGGATATATGTCGTCTTTTTGGAACGAAGAAACTCTTCCTGAAATAAAAAAACTTCTCCGTTCCAACCACACTATCGGTTCTCACTCAATTTGTCATTTCCCAGATTTCGGCACTTACAAAGGAACCGCGCTTGACGAGCATTTCCCTATGAAGCAATACACACGCGAGGAGTATGCAGACTACGCAACACACGACATGGAAAGCGGAAAGTCTTACGGCTCCACATGGGCAGAACTCGTACTGTCAAAACAAATCATAGAGGAAGACCTTGGCATAAAAGTCAGAGCATTCCGTTCCGGACACCTGTGTACTAATAGCTACATGCCGGAAGCTCACAAGATTGCGGCTTACGACTTCTCGTCTTGCTACACAGCTTCTTCAGTGCAAAGTCAGTTCCCCTTTATTCAGCGTATGCGCAACGAATGGGAGGGCGCCCCAACCGGCACATTGCAGATGCCGCTCCATTTCTCCGATGTTTACAAAGGTGAATCGATGAATGAGAACAATTATAAGGAGAAAGCCCATGAATGGATTAGACTTTTCAATAAACTTAAAGGCAACTACGCTTCATCTATTATTCTTGTCCATCCAAACCGAGGTTGGAAGATGATAGCTCAGAAAATACTTGTCGATAGTTTTAATCAAAGCGACTGCGGCCTGTATAACTTCATTGACTATGGCGATTTCTGGTTAGGACGCGACAAGTTCGACTATGACGCATTCTTTGTGCCAGAAGAAAACAAAGTTATTATCAAGGCAAAATCAGCAGACATCGCTGCCAACCCATCGCTTGCCATTGCTATAGAGACTCAAATCGACGACTTGTCAACTATCGTTCTCATAGATGAGCATGGTGTGGAACGCCCGACTCAAATGCGGACTCTTGCTCCTAATCGCCAGCTCCTTATCCTTTCTCCGCAATAATTAACTCTGCGTAAGGAATGCATTATGTGCGTGCGCGTCAAAACTAACTGCATTCTTACTCTAACAAACAGCGTCAGCATCAAAACTAAACGCGTGCATAGTACCAACTAAATGCGTGCACACAAAATCTAAACGCCTGCGCGTTCCGTTCCGCAGGCGTTTAAATTTTCTTCGCTCGAGCTTAAATTCTGCAAGGTCGAGGAAAAAACGAAATTCGTTACTTTTTTTCGTTTCTTTTACCGCTTCACATGAAAGAGGGAGTCGTCTTTACTCACTATGTTTTGTTGTTTAGAGAAGCGGTTGTTTTTGCGTTCCTTGTTATCATAATCCGCCAAATCGACACCCTTGGGCATAGCATTGTGAAGGACAGAGTTATAGCCCGTCCAACGATTCATCACTGCGTCAACATAATGGTATGTTTCGCTACCAATCATATATCCGTACTTCACTACGGGGTCTTTGTAATAGTGCGGTTCGCTAAGATGCTGCACAAAATAGCTTACATCGCTCCAACGATAAGGATTCTTGCCATACTTTTTCGTTAAAGCCATCGCATCGCTGATATGGCCGTAGCCACCATTGTATGCTGCAAGCACAAATTTCTTTCGCTCGGTGGGGTTAGCGATATTGGCGAAACGACCCTCCAATTTGTTTATCAATCGTGCAGCAGTCATGATGTTGGTCTCAGGATCAAAAAGATTGTCGGGACTAACACCCATGCCGCTCGCTGTAGAGGGCATAATCTGCATCAGTCCGCGCGCACCAGCCCACGAAATAGCGTTGGGGTCGAAGCCCGACTCCTGATAACACTGCGAAGCGAGCAACTTCCAATCCCACCCCGTCATGCGGCTTGCACGGAAAAAGAGGGCATCGTAAGTAGAAACGATACCGCTTTTCTTTGAATAAAATACGGCTTGACTACGCTGCTGGCGAAAGCGATTAGTGCTTACATTGTGCATCGATGCCAGCACCTCGGTGCGTTTAGGCTCGCCATACCAGCTGTCTAACTCGGCGCATAACTCCGGCGAAGTCTTGCGAACAGCCCAAGAGCCTTTCTCGCTGTTTGCTCCGCAGGCATAAACATCGTTTTTCTTCAGCAACTCGCGCGGTAGCTCGCAGGCAATAAGATCTGCCCTACCCTCTTTGAGCATAGCAACCATTTCCGCAGTATCGTTCGCCACCTCAATCCTCAATCGCAGCCCGAGGCTGTTGGCAAAAGCCTCGGCAAGCAAGAATTGCAAGCCCATACCCTTGTTCCGATACTCATAATAAGTATCTGGCCCATTGACAGTAACGGCAATAAGCTCGCCTGCCTGTTCAATGTCGGCAAGGTCAATAGATTGGTCTGCTATGCTGCCATATCCCTCGTCAGTATCAGTCAAAAGCGAGGGCTTCGGTTCTCGTTTGCAAGCCGCCAACAAGGCTATAAGCATCAATATCGTCAGCAGGCGCGACATCTAATTGTTGTTTATTCCGCTATCGTGAGGGGAACTCGGCAATGCGGAGCGTGGTGCAGCCGTAAGGAATCAATTCCACCACCTGCTCGTCGCCAAAGTCCACGCATTGGAATGTAATGTAGCTCACATTACCCACAGAGCCGCGGCACATTGTCCAATCATTGATAGGAACAGCCTTTACGCGCAGAGTGATCGGCGCACCCTCAACATTCCACGGATAAGAAGCCAGCGGAGCGTCCTTTTTCACGACCTCCATAGTCTCGTTAGGCTTCGCCGTCTCTTTTCCGCGCAGGCCGAAGTTCCAAGGCGAGTCGGAAGTTACCTCATAGTAACTCTCTCCGTACTCTTTCGCCTCCTCGGCAGAGAAATATTTCTTCTCCCATTTCTCGTTCATCTTGAGGGCGTAAAGCAGAGGGCCACGCTCGACAGTTACCGCGCTGCCATACCAGCGACTCGTGGTGATTTGCATCGGCAATTCGAGTGTCAGCCTGTCGCCGTCGTGCCAAGCACGCTCAACTTTGACCACAGTGGAAGGATTGGCTTTGATGTCAATCGGTTCGCCGTTGATTTTTATCTTTGCCTCGTTGCACCACGACGGAATGCGCAGATGCAGTGGGAACACGGCCTCCTTCTGCTTCTTGCCGGCAAAGGAAACAGTGAAATTCACATCTTCGCCAAACGGATAATCGGTCTGTTCGCTCACTGTAAGCGCAGTGCCGTCGGGCAATGTCGTAGATACTTTATTAGGAGCGTACACTAACGCAGCCAAACCGCCATCTCGGCTGGCATACCACAGGTTTTGCGTCAGTTTAGGCCACCCTTGGTGCATGTTACACAGACAGCAGGCGTAGCCGGACAGAGTGCCGAACAAGACATCGGTATCATCGTGCGGCGTACAGAAGTTACGCCATTTCTTAGTAACCTCCACTTGGTTTGTCTGCTGGTAATATTGACGCGCAGTGAAGTCGTCGTTTGTCTGAGTGGGCAACGCGTTGTAAGCCACCCGCTCTAACTTGTCAGCCCACTGCACGCTACCGGTAATTTCCAACATCGACTCGAGCGAAAACATCGCCTCCACAGCAGTACACAGCTCCGAGCCCTGCGTCGGCTCGCCAAAACGAAGCAATTCGTCGCCGGCCCAGAGACCGGTAGGCAACCCAATGGTGGTACGCATATCGGAATAGGCTTTCTCCACCGCGCGCAGACAATTATTGTCGCCACTGCGTTGATAATATACCACCGGCTCTTTCATTCCCTGCCCCAGATTGACACAATGCAGCGAGTACTGGCGGCTAAGATGGTTCTGATGGAGAAAAATGTCCGTCCAATTGAATGTTTGGCTGTGCAGCAGGTCAGCCAGCTCGAGCAAGAAGTCCTCACCCGTGATATTGTAGAGCCACAGCACCACCTGCGTATTGTCGCCGCCGCGCTGCTGAGCCCAATAAGTCCAATTTCCGAGCGGAGTGTTGGGCAACTCTTTCAGTTGGTAACGGAAATAGTTTGTCATCAGCTTAATCACGCGCTCATCGCCCGTAGCCATGTAGTATTGCTGCAGCACCTTGAGCATCACCATGCGCGGCCACCAGTCTAAAGCGTTGCTGCGCTGCATACCGGCCTCATACGGGCGGTCTTCAGTGGGGCCGAACTGCCCATTCTCCGTCTGAGAGGCAAGAGTCCACTCCACCCAAGGTTGAACCTTCTTTTTCAGTTCATCATTATCTATAATGTAGGCCAGCGGCAGCAGCCCGTCAATCCAATAAGGCCCACGCTCCCACGCATCGCCGTCGCCGCCGAGCCAGCAGTTGCGCTCACCGCAGACAAGGCTATACACCTCGTCAAGATTGCCCGTCAGTCCACTTGCTTGACGCTTCAGTTGCTCCAATAGCCAGCCTTCAGCCTTAATAGCACCCAGAGGAAGCTGCGTAAACTCCTTCTGCTGGAGCGGAGCACGGTTGAATATCGGCTTAACCACAGTCTCGCGGTTATTTTTACTTTTGTCAGCCGCCACAATAGCGGCAAACAGAGGCATCAAGCATACTGCTATTGCAAATAATCTTCTCATATTCTCAAAATTACTAATTTAATGCTGCAAAATTAAGCATTTTGCGCCACAGAATAGCTACCAACCGACAGGAAGCTGACAGGGGAAAAAGCAAAAGGACGCTTTTTGCGTCCTTTTCGAGCCTCTTGTCGGATTCGAACCAACGACCCCGAGATTACAAATCACGTGC
>JAFLUU010000050.1 GCA_022508585.1 Prevotellaceae bacterium
CACGACATTTCTACGAGTTTCGAGGCTCAAAAATCGCGCGCGGAGGCCTTTTCTGTGAATTTCGACGAGGATAGGTAAGCGGAGGAGAGGATAAGGTGCGCAGAGGTAGGAGCAAAGGGGAAGTTTTAACGCAAAATGTCGTCAAAACGAGGCTAAACAGCAACATTATATATATATAAGGTAGGGAATTGGCGAAATTTGATTATATTTGCCAAGCTAACAAGACAATCGGCGCACCATTTAGCGCCGACCGCACAACAAACCACACAAACAACAAGACGATGACTGACACAATACGCAAGACTCTATCCGACAGCAAGGGAGCACGCTGGGGCGCGCTCGTGCTGGTGTCGATGACGATGATGTTCGGCTACTTCTTTACCGACGTTATGGCTCCGCTCGAGCCGCTGCTGACCACTGCCAAAGAGAATGGCGGCCTCGGCTGGACTTCCGACGAATACGGGTTCTTCTCCGGCAGCTACGGGTTCTTCAATGTGTTTCTGTTGCTGCTCTTTTTCGGCGGCATCATCTTGGATAAGTTCGGAATCCGCTTCACCGGCGTACTCAGCACGGTGCTTATGTTCGGCGGCGCGCTGATTAAGTGGTACGCCGTGGGCAATGAGTTCGAGGGCGAGCTTTTCGGTTATCAAGCCCAAGTGATATATGCCTGTCTCGGCTTCGCTACCTACGGCGTGGGCTGCGAAATAGCGGGCATCACGGTGAGCAAGGTAATCGTGAAGTGGTTTACAGGCCATGAGCTGGCTCTGGCAATGGGCTTGCAGGTGGCTTTGGCGCGTATCGGCACTGCGGCGACACTGGGCGTGTCGCTTCCGTTCGCCCAGCAGATGGGTGGCGTGAGCGCGAGCGTTGGTCTGGGCGCTGCGCTGCTGTGTGCGGGCATGGTGGCCTTCCTTGTGTACTGCGTGATGGACAAACGCCTCGACCGCTCGGCACTTAGCGCCAAGGCTGAGGCTGAAGACGGCTTCGCTTTCAGCGATTTGAAGATTTTGTTCGGCAACAAGGGTTTTTGGCTCATTACTCTGTTGTGTCTGATGTTCTATGCAGGCGTGTTCCCCTTCCTTAAGTTCGCCACTAAGCTGATGATTAGCAAGTATGGCGTCAGTCCGGAGGTGGCAGGCCTGATTCCGGCGATGCTGCCCTTCGGTACGATATTCCTCACGCCCCTGTTCGGCTATGTCTACGACCGTCGGGGCAAGGGCGCTACGCTTATGCTCATCGGGTCGGTGCTTCTGACGGTGGTGCACACCGTGTTTGCCCTGCCTGTGGGTTCTTGGGGCGTGGCTATCGCTGTTATGGTCGTTTTGGGCGTTGCTTTCGGCCTTGTGCCCTCGGCTATGTGGCCGAGCGTGCCCAAAATCATTCCGATGAAGCTGCTTGGCACCGCCTACGCCGTGATATTCTACATTCAGAACATCGGTTTGTCGATGGTGCCCATACTTATCGGCAATGTGAACGGCGCAAACACCAGCGCCGACGGCATTACGGACTACACGATGTCGATGTCGATATTCGCCGCCTTCGGTCTGGTGGCTATCCTGCTCTCTCTCGCCCTCAAGGTGGAGAACAAGCGCAAGGGCTACGGCCTCGAAGACCCCAATGTGAAGAAACAATAATCTAAATAAAACAATAAAACTATGTTTGAAGGACAACCTAAAGGCCTGTGGGCCTTGGCATTTGCCAACACGGGCGAGCGTTTCGGTTACTACACGATGCTTGCCGTCTTTATCCTGTTTTTGCAAGCTAACTTCGGCTGGAGCAGCGGTACTGCCGGCCTTGTGTACTCCACCTTCCTGATGCTGGTCTACTTCCTGCCTCTTTTCGGCGGTATGGTCGCTGATAAGTGGGGTTACTCGAAGATGGTGACAATCGGTATCTTCATTATGTTTGCCGGCTACGCCGTGCTGTCCGTGCCTATGGGCGCCGGCACTGTGGCTATCGCGGCTATGGCGGCTGCGCTCATCTTGGTGAGCTTCGGCACGGGCTTATTCAAAGGCAACCTGCAGGTTATGGTGGGCGACCTCTACAATGACCCCAAGTATGCGGCCAAACGCGACGCCGGTTTCTCGCTTTTCTACATGCTTATTAATGTGGGCGCTCTGTTTGCGCCGACTGCTGCTATCAAGATTATGGAATGGTCGCAGCAGAGCCTCGGTGTGAGCGAGCAGGACAGCTATCACTTCGCTTTCGCGGTGGCTTGCGTGTCGCTCATCGTCAGTATAGCCATTTACTACCTCGGCATGAGCACCTTCAAGCAGGTGCTGACAGTGTCGAAGAAGGAAACGAACACTGCGCAGGCCGCTCAGCCCGCCGACGAGCTGACTCCCTCGCAGACCAAGGAGCGTATCATCTGCCTCTGCCTCGTGTTTGCCGTGGTTATCTTCTTCTGGATGGCGTTCCACCAGAATGGTGCTACGCTGACCTACTTCGCCCGCGACTATGTGGCCACTTCGGCTACCGGGCTGACGGCTATGGAGTTCGACGTAACTAATCTGATGGCTGTAATCTTCATTGTGTACGGTCTGTTCGGCGTATTCCAGAGCAAGGGCAACAAGGCACGCACCATCTACGGCATTATCATCGCGCTGGGCGCTATCTGGCTCGCCTGCCAGTATGATGCTAACGCAGAGGTGGCTGTGAGCGCACCTATCTTCCAGCAATTCAACCCGTGCTTCGTGGTGCTGCTCACGCCGGTGAGCATCGCTATCTTCGGCGCGCTGGCAAAGAAAGGCAAGGAACCTAAAGCGCCGGTCAAGATAGGCATCGGTATGCTTGTGGCGGCTGCGGCTTACCTGCTGATGACGCTTTCATCGCTCGGTCTGCCGGCTCCTGACGCCGAGAACCCGCAGCACTTGGCCGATGTGAGCCCGAACATTCTTGTGAACACTTATCTTATCCTTACCTTCGCGGAACTGCTGCTCTCTCCCATCGGTATATCCTTTGTGAGCAAGGTTGCACCGCCCAAGTACAAGGGTATGATGATGGGCGGCTGGTTTGTGGCCACTGCGGTGGGCAACTTCCTCGTGTCTATCCCCACTCTGATCTGGGGCAGCGAGCTTTACATCGTCTGGGGCGTGCTTATGGCTATCTGCCTCGTGGCTGCGCTGTTTATCTTCTCTATCATAAAGAAGCTCAACAAGATTGCATAATTGATCACGCACGAGCAATATAAGGAGCTGGCTGAACGCACACAGGCTCTCGGGCATTACCTCAACATCGACGCTAAACGCATAGAGCTGGAGGAGGAAGAGCTACGCACACAGGCGCCGGACTTCTGGGACGACCAGAAAACGGCGGAAGAGCAGATGAAAAAGGTGAAGGGCTTGCAGTACTGGCTCTCCAACTACGACCAACTGACGAGCCTTGTGGGCGAAGTGGAGCTGGCGCTCGAGTTCTACCGCGACGAGATGGTGAGCGAGCAGGAAGTGGACGATGCTTACGCCAAGGCGCTCGACACGCTCGAAGCGCTCGAGCTGAAAAACATGCTGCGCGCCGACGAAGACTCGATGGACTGCGTGCTGAAAATCAACTCCGGCGCCGGAGGAACAGAGAGTCAGGACTGGGCGTCGATGCTGATGCGTATGTACTTGCGCTACGCCGAGGCTCACAACTACCGCACGCGCATTGCCAACCTGCAGGACGGCGATGAGGCCGGCATCAAGACCTGCACCATCGAGATTGAGGGCGATATGGCTTACGGCTACCTAAAGTCGGAGAACGGGGTGCACCGCTTGGTGCGTGTGTCGCCCTTTAACGCGCAGGGCAAGCGTATGACGAGCTTCGCGAGCGTGTTTGTAACCCCGCTGGTAGACGATAGCATCGAGGTTACGGTGGATCCGTCCAAAATCAGCTGGGATACTTTCCGCTCGTCGGGTGCCGGCGGTCAGAATGTGAACAAGGTGGAGACGGGCGTGCGCCTGCGATACCAGTACACCGACCCCGAGACGGGCGAGCAGGAGGAAATCCTAATCGAGAACACCGAAAGCCGCAAGCAGCTCGAAAATCGTAACAACGCGATGCGCCTGCTGCGCTCCAATCTCTACGACCGCGAACTGAAGCGCCGCCAAGCGGCACAGGCGAAGATTGAAGCGGGCAAGAAGAAGATTGAATGGGGCAGCCAGATACGCTCTTATGTATTCGACGACCGCCGCGTGAAAGACCACCGCACTAATTATCAGACAAGCGATGTGGGAGGAGTAATGGACGGCAAGCTCGACGAATTTATCAAAGCGTTCCTGATGAGCGGCGCTGAAGAAGAATAACAGGTTTAACATTAAAACATATTATAATATGAATCAGAAACACCAAGCTAAGGTTAATAAGCGCGAGGCGCAGCAGGAAAAGCAGGCGCAGATGGTTATCTGGGGCATTATCATCGGCCTTATCGTGCTTGCGCTGGTTTTTGTCATCAGCTACTCTATGAGTTTCTAAACCCTTTGAGGTGGAAATAGAGCACAAATTCCTTGTGTGCGGGCCGTACAAGCATCTTGCTACGGCCTGCACGCATATTACGCAATGTTACATCAGCGATGACCCGCAGCGCACGGTGCGTATTCGCATTCGCGACGACAAAGCTGTTCTGACAATCAAAGGTGGCAGCAGCGCCGACGGCCTTAGTCGCTACGAATGGGAGAAAAGCGTCCCTGTCGACGAGGCTCGCGAACTGATGCGCCTCGCTCTGCCGGGGACGATAGACAAACATCGCTATATCGTGCCGTATCAAGGACATGAGTGGGAGATCGACGAATTTCACGGCGACCTCGAAGGGCTTATACTCGCGGAATTGGAAGTGCCTTGCGCCGACACGAAATTTGCCGTGCCGCCTTTTATCGGTAAAGAGGTGAGTGGAGATAGGCGTTACTACAATTCGCAACTGCGCCACCCCTCTGCTCCGCCGGAGGACGATGACAGCTGCCGTTAGGTGGACTTTCAGTACCTAATCGGCGATAAAACGAAAATAAAGGTAGACACTGGCGAGCGACATTTGCAAAATGAGCATCAAGGGTACGCCTACGGAGAAAATATTCTTTTGAGTCTTGTGGCGCACGAGGCTCATTGCCATAAGAGCACCGACACTGCCGCCAAACAAGGCGAGCAGCAACAATATGCGCTCGGGAATACGCCACCTGCCGTGGCGAGCTTTGTGTTTATCCACGAGATAAAACACAAAGGCCACGAGATTTAACAATACTAAGCCGTAGAAACAAAAGAAGAGCATAGCTTATTTCGTCTGAGTATAACCTAACGATTTAAGCAGCTCTACTACACGCGGACGGACATCGCCCTGCAGGACAACCTCGCCGTCTTTTGCCGAGCCGCCAATGCCGCACCGCGTCTTGAGCTGGCGGCAAAGCTCCGTGAGATCGGCTTTCGTCCCTACAAAGCCGCGCACAAGCGTTACGGTCTTGCCACCGCGCCCTGCGCGTTCCATACTAACGCGCAGCCGTTGCTGATTAGAGGGCAGCGTGTCAGTTTCTGGCTCTGCATCGAGGCTATAATCAAAATCGGGATTGGTGGAAAACACCACGCCAAGGCGTTCTTTCCAATCGTTGTGCATATTCATTATTATAATAAAGCCTTTGAGGGCAATCTGCACCCTCAAAGGCATATGTTACTCAAATGTTATAACGTTACCATCGACAGTCGGCTCCTTAGCCTGCGCAACAATGGGGTGCGCGTCCTGACTAAGAGCATTGATACCGCGTAATGTCTCATTTGTGCGCCTATAAGTCGGCGTGGTCTCGACCATTGATATAATATCGTCGTTATCAAGCGTATCGCCCACGAATTTATACACCCGATAGGAGTGTCTTGCTCGATTGGTGTCATTATCTCCATAATACTGACTGCGACGATCCTCACGCTCCTGCCTATTCATTTCATCTTCCTCGGAAGTAGAATCTTTATGGCTACCCTCTACGTCGCCGAGCACCTCATTAAGCATAAAGCCCGTGGCCAAAATGGTAACTTTGACCTTCTTTCCTAATGTCTCATCGTTGGCAATGCCAAACTTGGTCTCGACATCAGAATCGAAGCGCGACATAAACTCATGAATCTCGTTCATTTCGTCCATCATCAACGACTCTCCCTCACTGTTCTTGCAGAAAGTGATATTAAGCAAGAGGCGTTTAGAACGGTAGATGTCTGAATTGTTAAGTAGCGGCGAATGAAGCGCACTCTGGATGGCCTGACTGACACGATTGTCGCCATCTCCGTAACCAGTGCTCATTATTGCGACACCGCCGTCCTTCATTACAGTACAAACATCGCGGAAATCCAAATTCACGATGCCATGTACAGTAATAATCTCGGCGATACTGCGAGCAGCCACCGAGAGTGTGTCATCTGCCTTGCCAAATGCGTCAAAGACCGGCAGATTGGGATAAATCTCGCGTAGCCTTTCATTATTCACCACAAGCAGAGCGTCAACATACTTCTGCATTTCGTCAACACCGTCAAGCGCTTTGTCAATCTTCTTAATTCCCTCAAATTTAAAAGGAATAGTGACAATTCCCACCGTCAGAATTCCCATTTGGCGCGCCTCACGAGCAATAATAGGCGCTGCGCCGGTACCTGTTCCGCCGCCCATTCCTGCTGTGATGAAAGCCATTTTTGTACCATCGTCCAGCATTCTACGAATATCCTCGAGGCTTTCTTCCGCCGCCTTGCGAGCTCGTTCCGGGCGGTTGCCGGCTCCAAGACCCTCCGCACCAAGTTGCAAACGATTGGGAACAGGACTATCACTCAAGGCCTGACTATCAGTATTGCAGACAACGAAGCTCACATCGTGGATTCCCTCGTTATACATATGCTTGACGGCATTTCCACCACCGCCGCCAACGCCTATAACCTTGATAATGCAAGGCTTCTGCTTCGGCATAGCAAAACTTAAAACATCTTCTGGCATATTATCTCTGTCTTTAATTTGTTATTCTTTGTATCTGTCAAGTCTAAGGTTGCCCACAAAGTGGGAAGTACGCTTATAGGTGGGTGAAGTTTCGATGTCGCTGATAAGATCCTCGTCATCTATCTCATCCGGACGGAACACAAAAGTATTCCACTTGCGATTATTCTTACTTATCTTGCCATAGAAATACTCATAAAGGATAAGAAGCCTCTCTCCCTGCGTAAGGCGATGCATTTCCTCGCCGTAGATGTCTTCATCATCGGGTGCCTCTTCCAAACCGAAGCCGGAAGCGAGGATAATAACCTTCATTTTCTTATCAAGGCTATTGTCGCTCACAAGAGCGTGCTTACAACTGATGCGACTGTCGAAGCGGTTCATAAAATTAGTCAACTCGTTGAGTTCATCCATCATCAGCGGTTCACTATTATCGTCGGAACCAGTGGTGATGGTCATCAGCAGGCGCTTTGCCTTGTACACGTTATTATTATTAAGTAGCGGAGTAGTCAGAGCAGTGCTGATGGCATGATTAAAGCGGTCAACTCCTTCTGCATAGGCGGTAGTAATGATTGCCACACCGCCGTCCTCCAACACAGCCCTTACATCACTAAAATCCGGATTGATTTCGCCGTACACTTTAATGATGTCCACGATGCTTTTAGCCGCGATCGTCAGGGTATCATCAGCGTGCTCGAACGCTTCCTTTACCGTCTTGAGCGGATACGCCTCAAACATTCGCTGATTATTGATAACCATGAGCGAATCCACGTGTTTCGATATTTCTTCCAGGCCAAGCAGCGCCTTATCGATGCGATTCATGCCCTCATAGAGGAACGGAATGGTTACAATGCCCACCGTGAGGATACCCATCTCTCTCGCGATGCGCGCAATCACGGGTGCACCGCCGGTACCTGTGCCGCCGCCGAGACCAGTAGTGATAAAGACCATCTTTGTACCGTCGCTGAGCATCTGACGAATATCTTCGACGCTATTCTCGGTGGCGAGCTGTCCCTTTTTAGGGTCGCCACCTACACCAAGACCGTCATTGCCAAGCTGAATGCGCTTCTCCACCGGCGAATGGTTCAGCGCAGCAGCGTCAGTGTTGCACACAGCGAAGGTAACATCATTGAGTCCCTGATTATACATGTGGCGAACGGCATTACAGCCACCGCCGCCCACACCAAGCACCTTAATAATGCTCGGTTTGCGCTTCTCATAACCCTGAAAGCCTAACAAAGGAGATTCTTCAAACGTCATAGCAAAAATATCGCGTGATCAGACGGAGTCAATACTACTCCTCCATAAGATCATTGAAAGTCTTTTTGATTTTTTTCCAAAAGCCACTTCCGTTTTTCTTCTTATTCTTTTCTTCTTTCTGCTCTACGTCGTCAGTATCTGCAACATCCGTGTTGCTATTATCCGTCTTTTGCTCTTCAACAGGCTGCTCCACGAATATATCCTGCGGCTTCTGTTCCATCTGCGCAGTGCAGTTCTGATTAGCATTGGCAATCAAACCGAGAGCAGCCAGATAACGCGCCTCAGTATTCTTTATCCCAATCGGAAGAATGTAGTCAGCCGACTGAGAGTTCTTGCGCACGCTCACTTTGTCGATGCCGACCACCTCTGTGAAGACGTTAGCGATATTAGGCATGTTAGCGCCGCCACCAGTAAGGAATGCACCGGCCACAAGACTCTCGCGAGCGTACTTAGACTCGTTGATTTGTTGCTTTACGTTGATCAAAATCTCAGTAAGACGCGCGTCGATAACGGAGCTGAGGGTCTTGCGCTTAATTTCCACGCCATCGGCAGTAGTCTTAACCACCGACTCGCCCTCCTCCTCGCTGAAAGAAGCATACGGCTCGCCGAACTTGCTCACTTTGAGCTCCTCCGCGTCATTATGCTCCATCTGCAGCGTCATAATGTCCTTCGTAATATTGTCGCTGCCCAATGGGATTACCGAAAGGAAGCGCAACAGTTTGGATTTGTAGATAGACACCGTCGTAGTGTCTGCGCCGATGTCCACCAACACGCAGCCGCTGTTTTTCTGCGCCTCGTTGAGCAGCTGATCAGCCACCACAAGGGGCGTAAGCTTATACTCGGCCACTCTTACACCGCCAACCTTCTGAAAACAATTCTCTAAATAGTTAAGCAACTTGCTCTTAGCAACGATATTGAGGTAACGCCCGGTAACATTGCTGCTCAGCACTCCCACAGCGTCCATCAGCTTCTGCGTACCCACGCTGAACTCCTGCGGAATAGCGTCGAGAATGCGCTGACCCTCGTAAACATGGTTGATATTCTCGTCATAAATACCGTCTATATCCTCTTTAACGATTTTATGGTCGTTCTCAAACAGACGGCTCACCTCATTGTGCACCGAATGCACGCCCTGGCCGGAGTAGCAAACGTAGACTTGAGTAATCTCTTTCTGCAACTTCTCCTTAAGCTTGGCAATAATGTTCTGAATGCACAATATAGCCTGATCTTCGTTGCGGATAATGCCCTTACGGATAAACGTAGCCGCGTCTTGCTGCACGTGTGCCGTCACTTCAATCTTGCCGTCAAGACGCTTCACGCCGGCCACGCCAACGACCTTCGACGAGCCTATCTCTATCGCCACGATGTTTAATTCTTCTGTTGCCATATCTTTTTATTTTAATTATTTCGCTGTTGTTATGCGCCTCACGCCGTCTGTACGGCCTGTCGCTCTCATGCCGATTCTCTCTTCGTACATATCGCTATGTTGTTATACTCGAGGTTAATGCAGCTGTATTTGTGCCAACCCACCTCATTGATTACCTTCTCGTAGAACGTCTTGAGATGCGACAGCTTTATGCCGAGCTCTTTAGGCTGCCCTAATGCCACGATGTGGTCGCCAAGGCGCGGAGAGAGCTCCACCTTGCCGTCAGCCGTGTAATTTATCTGCTCGATCATGTCCGACCAGAACTGATCGTGCTGCACAATCTGTGCAAACGCGACAAGACTCTGACGTTGCTTCTGATAATTGACATTACCCGTCACCACAATTACATCAGCCGGGTAATCGACATGCAGTATCTTGTTGCCGTCGGCATCAACATAGTAACCCTCGCCCACATTAGGCATCACGCGCAATACAGGCAGCTTCTGCTGCACCTCGATCACCACCTCGCCATCCGGACAGCTGTAGCACACGCTGCGCAACACGAACTGATGACCGTCGATAGCACGCTTGATGCGCGTAAGGCTCACATCGTTGAGCCTCCTGCCCTCAGGGTCGAGCTTAGTGTCCTTCAGAATTTGACGAATATCGTCCTGAGTGACAAAATTCGCCTTGTCAGCATCGGAAATACGCACACTGACTTTCGTACACTCCACACCACCTTTGCTACGATTGAACTTAATGAAAGCAAAGACCATGTAGACAGCCAGTCCCACAAAGAGCAATAATTTCAGCACCAATTTCATTTTCTCAATATCGTTCTAAGGTTGCTTACTCACGATGTCGGCAATCTCGTTGGTGTAGTCGTCGAGGTCGCCAGCGCCCAAGATTACGAGCACGTCGGTATAGTGGCGACCAACGAAGTCAAGCACATCCTTCTTGTTGATAAGATATTTCTCACCCTTGGGGTGCGTGTTGCTATAAATCATCTCGCTGCTCACACCCTCTATCGGCTCTTCGCGAGCAGGGTAAATCTCGGTCAGCACCACATCGTCGAGCAGCGAAAGACTCTCGGCAAACTCCCGATAGAAGTCGCGGGTGCGACTATAGAGGTGGGGCTGGAAGATAGCCGTCAGCTTGCGTCCGTCAAACACCTCTCTGAGCGACATAATGCTCTGCTTTATTTCCTCCGGGTGGTGGGCATAGTCGCTCAGCACCACATGGCGGTCGTTTTTAACCTTGAAGTCAAACCTACGCTCCACGCCCTCAAAGCTATCCATCGCCGCGCGCAACTCATCAGCCTCAGCGCCGGCCAATTGGGCGAGCGCAAGGGCGGCAATGCCGTTCTCGATGTTGATACTCACCGGCACACCGAGGCTAACCTCATCTATATTACCAAGAGGCGACTTATAGTCAAACACTATTTCGCCACCCCCTATCTTTATATTCTCGGCGTGGAAGTCGCCCTCGTTACGGCTGTAAGTATAAATCTTCACGCCGTTTTGTGGGCGCGCCTGCATTTTCAAGTTGGTGTGCAGAATGAGCGCACCGTTATTCTGCACGAGCGAAGAGTAGTGCTCAAAGCTCTCTATGTAGGCCTCCTCAGTGCCATAGATGTCGAGGTGGTCGGCATCACAGGCCGTGATGACCGTAGCCCAGGGGCGCAGCTGATGAAAAGAGCGGTCAAATTCGTCAGCCTCCACCACCACATACGGACTCTGCTCACTGTAGAGGTAATTGGTGCCATGATTTTTGCTGATACCGCCGAGGAAGGCATTGCAGCCCACATGACTCTCATGCAGCAGGTGGGCAGCCATAGTAGTGGTGGTCGTCTTGCCGTGAGTGCCCGCCACACAGAGCGCTTTCAGCGCACGGCTGAGCGTACCCAAGACCTGCGCGCGTTTCTGCAGCTCAAAGCCTTGCTCGATATAGTAGCGCAGCTCTGTATGGTCGTGGGGAATGGCAGGAGTGTACACCACGAGGGTCGAGCCCTTGTCCTTGAAACACGGCTCGATGAGCTCCACATTATCCTCATAGTGCAGGCTGGCACCCTCAGCCTCCAAGCGGTGCGTAAGCTCGGTCGGCACGCGGTCATAACCGCCCACCTTGAGCCCTTTGGCCAGAAAATAGCGCGCCAATGCGCTCATGCCGATACCGCCGGCACCTATAAAATATACAGACTTAATATCGTTCAGCTCCATCAGTAGAGTTCTTTGTTATAATTGCAGGCAAAAGAGTTGACCATTGCCGTCAGCCCCTCGCCGTTGCTACTTAATCAGTTTTAGAATCTCGTCCACAATCTCGCGAGTGGCGTTGGGCTTGCCCATCTTGATGATGTTCTGCCCCAAAGTCGTGAGCAGCGCCGCATCATTCACCACCGAGATAGCCTTCGGCAGCAGCGCCATGCGCGCCTCGGCGTCCTTGACGCAGATAGCCGCCTTCTTGCTCACAAGAGCCATGGCATTCTTGGTCTGATGATCCTCGGCCACGTTAGGCGAGGGCACCAATATGGCAGGCTTGCCCAGAAGCTGCAACTCAGAGATGCTGCAAGCGCCGGCACGCGAGATCACGAGATCGGCAGCCTTGTAAGCCTTGGCCATATCGCTCACAAAGTCGCACACATACAAGTTCTCCGGTTTCACTTTCTCATGAAGCGCGTCGCGTATCTCCTGACTATACACACGACCGGTCTGCCAATAGAACTGCACGTCTCTCAGATTGCGTATCAGGTCGAGATGCAGCAGCACACTCTCGTTGAGCGTGCGCGCTCCGAGGCTGCCGCCGACTATAAGGACGGTGCGCTTGTTGGGTTCGAGGCCGAGGGCGCGACAAGCCAGCTCACGCGTGAGCGTATTGGCCAGCATCTCCTGCCTCACAGGGTTGCCCGTGAGCACTACGCGCTCGGCAGGGAAGAATTTGTCCATTCCCTCGTAAGCCACGCAGATAGTGGCGGCGCGTTTGGAGAGCATCTTGTTGGTAACGCCGGCATAGCTGTTCTGCTCCTGCAGCAGCACCGGCACACCCAGCTCCTCGGCAGCCCCTATGGCGGGGCCGCTGGCATAACCGCCCACGCCCACTGCCACATGAGGGGCGAACTCCTTTATAATTTTGCGCGCCTCGTGCTTAGAGCGCAGATAGTTGTACACCACCTTCACGTTTTTAACGAGGTGCTTGCGGTCGAAGCCCATAACCTTGAGCCCCCTGATTTCATAGCCGGCCTGCGGAACCCGTTCCATCTCCATTCTGCCATCTGCGCCGACAAAGAGGATACGCACACCCTCCACACGCGACTTAAGCTCGTTGGCGATAGCGATAGCAGGGAAAATGTGGCCTCCGGTGCCGCCGCCGCTAATCAAAACCCTTATTTCTTTGTCCATTTAAGTTACCTTATAATATTGTCCGCAAATTTAGCAAAAACTTTGTGTCTTACAAAGTAGAAAAAGCAATATTTTTCCAAAAAAAATCGCGCCCGAAATTCATTAAACATCGCCCTCGTTTTGCGAATAGTACGCCGCACTTTATCACTCCCTCACCCTGCCTCTCACGACACCCCTTTTCACCCTCTTTTTCGCTCTTTTTCGACGAACCAAAAGGTGCACTTTTTCGCACCTTATCTCCTCAAAAATTTACCTAACCCCCTCGAAATTCGCACAAAAGGCCTCCGCGCGTGATTTTTGAGCCTCGGCGCGCGTTTTTTCATCGTGAAA
>JAFLUU010000051.1 GCA_022508585.1 Prevotellaceae bacterium
AATGAGCGACAACCTCTTTAATGTCAGCTACTACAACAATCAGCAGGACTACTTCCAGAAACCTTACTCCGACATCACTGCCAAGCAAATCGACGAGGAGGTTAAGCAAATTATCGCCGAGCAATATGCTCGCGCGAAGGCTATTCTGACCGAGCACGCCGACGGACACGCTAAGGTCGCGCAGCTTCTCATCGATCGCGAGGTCATTTTTGCCGAAGATGTCGAGGAAATCTTCGGAAAGCGCCAGTGGACGAGCCGTTCCGACGAGATTATCGCCGAAAACGAGCGCATTGCTCGCGAGCGCAAGGCCAAGGAGCAAAGCGAGATCGACAAAAAAGAACAAGAGCAGAAGGCTGAAATCGACCGCCTCATTCCGGAAGCGAACAGGCAGGAGGAAACGCCGCAAGGCAATGAGGATAGGTCAAAAGACGAGGAGGAATAAAGTTATGCCAAATGTATTAGTGCGCGCCTTGTCGGGCATTGTCTATGTAGCCGCGATAGTTGGTGGAATATTGTTGGGCATGTCCACTTTCTGCTTGCTTTTTGCCATAATCTGCACGATTTTACTCCACGAGTTTAACGACCTGTTGGCAGAGCACTCGGTGGCGCAGGTAAACGGCACCGTGAGCGTAATCAGCGGCGTCTACTTGTTCATTGCCTTCTTCTGCTATTGCTGCGGTTCGGCAGGAGAAGTGATATTCGCGCCCTACATTCTTTCAATCTCGTTCATGCTTATCAGCGAGCTGTACAACAAAAAGGGGAACGCCATCGCGAATTGGGCCTACTCGTTCGCGGGACAACTTTATATTGCGCTCCCTCTATCTCTGCTCAATGTGTTGGCGTTTAATCCCATCTACTCGCCGGTCTTGCCGCTTGCGATTTTCGTCTTTCTCTGGCTCAATGATACCGGCGCCTATTGCTTTGGGTGTACTCTAAGCAAGAAAATCCCTTACAAGCTCTTCCCGTCGGTTTCGCCCAACAAATCGTGGGTCGGGAGCGTGGGCGGCGGTGTTTTGGTCCTGCTCGGAGCGTATATCTTCTATCTCATTCAAGGAAATGGCGACTTGCTGTTTTGGTTGGGGCTCGGGCTGACGGTTTGTGTCTTCGGCACATGGGGAGACCTCGTGGAGAGTCAGCTGAAGCGCACGCTCGGTGTGAAAGACAGCGGACGATTTCTGCCCGGCCACGGAGGCGCGTTAGACCGCTTCGACAGCGCATTGCTGGCAATCCCTGCTGCTGCGGCTTATGTCCTGCTTTGGGGAGTTTAGGTCGTTGGGAAATGAGATAATGTCGTTGAATTTTTAAGAAAAGCAAATGATGAGGAAGAGAATAGCGACCATATTTGCCTGTATGCTGATAGCCTTATCAGTAAGTGCGCAGAATGCTTTGAAGAAGGTTTACGATGAGGATATAAATCCGATAGAGCAAGTGGAGAAAGCCGTTGCTACGGCAAAAAGCGAGGGCAAATTTGTGTTGTGCCAGGTCGGCGGTAATTGGTGTCCCTGGTGTCTTATCTTTGCCGATTTCGCCGAAACAGATAGCGTTGTCAACAATACTATTAATGACAACTTTATTTATAGGCACGTCAACTACAATCCACGAAAGATTGAGCCAAATAAGGCAGAGCTGGCCAAGGCTTTGATGGAGCGCCTCGGCAATCCTGCACGTTTCGGCTTCCCTGTGTTCGTTGTTCTTGATGGTGAGGGAAAAGTCCTCCACATACAAGACTCCAGTTTCTTAGAAGAAGGCAAAGGCTACAGCCAACAGAAAGTCGTCCGCTTCCTTAAGAATTGGACTCCTGCTGCTCTGAGCAAATAGCCTCACACTTCTATGCTCATTAGCTGCCACTGGCAACTAAAGCTAAAGCGACACGGACATTCAGCGAAAGGCTATCGCTCTGAGTACGCTTTGCTTTTGTGTGAGGCGTTAGTACAGACAACAAAAAGATATTAGGGCTACTTTTTTTAAGAAAAACGAAAAAAAAGAACTGATTTCTTTGTCGCGTCAGCCAAAAGTCCTACCTTTGCATTACAAAACGATTGGGATATGGTGTAATGGTAACACTGCAGATTCTGGTCCTGCCTTTCCTGGTTCGAGTCCGGGTATCCCAACAGAAAGAAAGCCGCACATCATGAGATGTGCGGCTTTTATCTTGTGTTTATGCATTATCTGCGTCTTATGATGAACCGACGGCAGGCTGACGCGCGGATTTCACTCCGCGCAGTTAAGAATGATGTGATAGATTGCAACTATATCGGCGGAATTGACCTCGCCGTCACCATTGACATCGGCGTTATCCAAAAGGATGCCGGAGTTTTCTCCGCTTATGATGTAACTATATACAGCCGCGGCATCAAACGCGTCGACCTCGCCGTCGTCGTTGACATCGCCAAGGGGATTGGCTGCGGTTGTGAGGCTCAGAATTGTCTCGGCAGAGTCTAAATAATCGGTTGCAACTGCTTTGACCACTACTTGATAGTCCGTAGACATATCAAGATTGTCATAACTCAAGGTAAGGTGGGCTTCGGTAGCACTAACGGTGTCGATGCGCAGCGTATCAGCGCCCCGACAGAGGCGGAGAAGGTAGCTATCTGCATTGTCTACCGCCGCCCAGCTCACAGCGAGGGTGTTTTTGCCTATGCTGTCGGCATGGAGTGCCTCGACCGCGTCGAGCTGTCCGTTGCACTGATAGAAGAAGACGACATTGCCGAGGTTGTCGCGACGAATATTGTTAATGCGTATGTTCATATAGCCTCCCACGTAGGCCGTGTCGCACGGAGTGGTGGTGCTGTTGAGTTCCGTGTTGTTGGTGTAGCCCGGCCAAAGGTCGCCTTGGTAACTTGACGCTTTACCGGAGACTTGCGTAAGCACTCCGTCGGCAGGAATGATGGTCATGCGCTGATGGTTGGCGTTGTTGTTGACGGTGTTGCCTGTCCACGCACTGCGCAGATAGTCTACGTGGAGTATCAGCATTCCTTCGCCGAAGTCGGGCAAGAACCAATCGGACTCTGCGTGATTTTCCAATATGTAATATTCATTGCCGGTAGGATCTGCCTCATTGGGTATGCGGTATGCTACGTGTACCGAGTCGCTATGCAGCGGTGGCAGCGTTACGAGCTGCTTTTCGTTAAACAATGTGTCGATTTTCAACCATCCGAGGAACTCTCGCTCGTAGGCTGTATAGCCTTGCGGCGTTCTACTGCGGTCGTTATAGAAGCCATAGTCCATAAGCGACCACACACTCATGCCGAAGATGCCGCTTTGGCCATTGGTGTTGTAGAAATCGGTTAGCCCCAATGCGTGGCTGAACTCGTGGCATAAGGTTCCGATACCGTCGAACTGCTCGCCGTATCCATAGTTGGCTAACTCGTCCATAACGAGGCCTGCGGCAAAACGCAAGCCGGTCTCTTTGTTAGTATGCGCCATATTTCCATAATAGGCGGCCCATAGACAGTCCGCGCTACCGCTTACTTGCTCGCCATGGCCAGGGTATATAATCGTGACCATGATGTCTCCGTTGCTGTTCTTATAGGGTTCGAAATCGACTCCATGGGCAATGGCGGAGTCGACTGCCTCTGCGATAAATCCCTTGGGGTTAACGTCATCGCCATAGCGGTTTGCACCATAGGCGGCGCGGGGTTGGCTGACCTTCACCTTGGTCAACACATCGAAGTATGGACGGAATTGACCATAGCTCTGCGCCATGAAATAGTCGCGCACACTGCCTGCTCCTCCTTCCTCGATATAGTTTTCGGCATTGAGATGTCGATGAAAGCGAGCGATGTCGTTCTCCGGGCGGAAAGCAACATCCGTAAACTCAGCCAGCACCACCGGCAACCTCACGTCGCCGATAGAGCTGACGCTGGCCAAATTCAATGCGCCAACGCCATAACGATTTCTGTTGATGAGACTGTAGTAAGTCAAGAATGCTTCCTTCTTCGCCTCCGCCACCTCTTGTTCTGCTGGCGTGCGCTCCTCTGCTTCGTGGGCAAGCACCTTGCTTGCGGACACATTGCCATAGGCATCAAACTCGGCATAGCAAAAGTCACCGTTGTCGTCAGGGCAGATGGGAATGCCGTCTGTCGTTACGTAGTAAAGCACGTGATTGGCACCAGTGCGCGTAATGGTGAGTGTCTTGCCGTCCGACTGACGCACGCTCTTGGTAATTCTAAACACCGGAGAGGCAGTTACAAACAACACTGTCAACAAAAGGCATAACAGGAGGGTTATTTTTTTCATCATTCTATTCTTTTCGTGTCCTTTTGGCGACATAATAGTCTATCAGCTTACGCGCCATACTGAGCGGCTTGGGTATATCTGGCAGATGCTCGACATTAAACCACCCTCCTGCCGACAACTCCTCTTGCTGCAAGCGCAAATCTCCGCTCTTGTAGCGCGCGGTGAAGCCAATCATCAGCCCTTGAGGATATGGCCAGGGCTGACTGCCGAAGTAGCTCACATTTTCAACCTCGAGGCTGGTTTCTTCGCGGATTTCGCGCCTCACACACTCCTCCAAGCTCTCGCCAAACTCTACGAAGCCGGCGACTAAGCCATAGTAGGCACGCTTGAACGCACGGCTGCGTACCAGCAATATATCGTCGTCACGATAAATGAGAACAATTATTGCGGGAGAGAGTTGCGGCCAAAGCTCAACTTCGCAGTTCGGACACCACTTGCTGATGTCGGTGTGCCGTTTCAGCTCGGCACCGCAGCGTCCGCAGTAGCGATGATGCTCATTCCAATAAAGAAGTTCAAAAGCCTTGCCTGCGCGGTGGTAGTCCGTAAGGGGAAGGACATCATAACTCGCCCGCAAATAGACTGACTGCAAACCGCACACGACTTCCGGCACATCGGCAGCCACACACCGCACTCCATCGGCAAGCGAAAACTCCACCGCGTCGTCAATGATGCCCATATCCTCAGGCACTCGTCCGTCGGCATCGAGCAACAACAACTGGCGATGGAAGAGATAATACTGCATCTGCTGTTATTTCGCCTTGGGAGAGGCACCGCTACTGGCATCGGCTCGCTTGGTGGCTCCACTGCTGGCATCCGGCACTGCGGCGGGGGGATTAGCATCGCCGGCAGGAGTCGTAACATCTGCAGCATGGATAATCGCCGCCTTGCTCTGAGTGATAATCTGCTCGGGGGTGCGCAATTCGCGGTACTTGATGTCTGTTCCCGGGTTTTGCTCGTAGATAGCAGCCTTGAGCTGGTCAAAACTGTACTTCACGGGTTCGCGAGTAAGCTCAGGGACATTGTAACTCTTCAGGAGCATGATGTTTTGCATCGGGTCTTCCTGCGGAAGCATGAAAGCCCTGCGACTGCGTCCCATCTTGTCGAAGTAAGCAATGTAAGGGCGGGTATACGAGCCGTCGTCGCGGCGCGAGCTGAACACAAGCCAACGCCCGTTGCTGCTCCAAGAGTGATAGGAGTCGACATCGTTGGAGTTTGCCTCGCTGAGAGGATAGATTTCGCCCGTTTCAAGGTTTTTAACAAACTGGTCGGAGGATTTATGCCAGATGTGGAACTGCCCATAATCACCAAGGGTGAACAATAGGTATTTGCCGTCTGGACTTACGCGTGGCACGGTGGCGCTTTTGCCCATGGAAATACAGTCTACCTCCACCTGCGGATCTCCAAACTGCATGGTTTGCTCGTCAAATGTTACGCTCATAAGATTATAGCGTATAACTTTATAGTCGCGCAGCACTTTGCCCATCTTTAAAGAGTCGGGCATAGCGCCAATGCCTGCGATTTCAGCCTGACAATAATAAATTTTCTTACCGTCCGGCGCCCAGACGGGGAAAGTTTCCATGGCGTCGGGTGTCTTGAGTATATTGCTGACCTCATGAGTGTCGGCATTATAGAAGAGGAGATCGCTGCCATAATCCATAACTTCTATTTTCTCCAAGTTCTGCATATGGAAAGCCTGTCCCGTGCGATTGCTGGAGAAAACAATGAAGTTGCGATTGGGATGCCACGCGGGATAGACGGCTGCGCCGAGAATAGAGTCGTTCTTAAAATTCAACTTCTCGACTTTTCCATCCTTTGCGATAAGCGTACCACCCATATTAGCGCGAATATGGAATAACATGTTGCCAGTTGAGCCATAATTCTGATAGTTATGGCAGTTCACGCAGTGATTTTCCTTCGGATCATCGCTACGATTGTTTTCGTAAATGGGTTTCTGCTCAAAATTGGTGAGATTACGCTGATAAAGACCGAGTTGGCGATACATCTCGTAGCCCGGCTCTATAAGACGATAGGATAAATAAGGATCAATGTCCTCTTGAGCCACAAAGAGATGGTACGGATTGTAACTGCACCATTGATTATCCTTGAGGGCGTAGATTATAACCTCAAGACTCTGCCCTTTATTAGCGAGCAAGACATTGCGCCACTCTGTAGAATCGAATTGAATCACGCCGTTATCGCCACTACCGCTGACGAGAGCGGTTTTATCGCCGGCTTTGACTTGGACAACATATTCGTCTGCAACATCTTTGACCATAAAATTGAGCGGAGCAATGTTTGGCGGTATAGTAACATCAGTATAGTCCGGATAAAGCACAACTTTCAGTCCATTAGCCTTCGCATCCTGGGGAATAGTGTAATTTTTGCCACAGGAAACAAGCAACAAAAGCGTTAAAGCAATAAGCGAGAAACCTTTCCTTACATTTATCCCACTTATATTCCAAGTTTTTGTACTTTTCATCTTAGTTTACGCCTCCTTTCTCTTCCTGACCGGGCACAATATAGTTCTCATCGGGAATATTTTGGAAATAATAATAGTATTCATAGGTGCCGAGATATTTTTTATACTTACGCCCCTTCTCTTTCTGCATCTCAGTCTTATCTTTACCGCTTGCCAAATCTTGTTTAGTGAAACATTCACCCATAAATTCGCGCATTTCTTTCAGAACATAAGGCGAAAGCTTGATTTGCTTAAGCACGCTGAGATTTTTAATATTCTGCACTACGATAGCTTCCTCGTAAATCTTGGGAAGCCTCACGCCATTCTCAATCATCGTAAGTATTCTCTGACCAAAAGCCTTCATATCCTTAGTATAAAGACACGCATAAAGCGAGTTATTAAGGCCGCGCACAGTTTTTGCCTCTTGAAGTGCTAAATTATATCCAAGAAATAAAGGTTCTCTGTAATTCTGCTCAAAATTATCATGCACCGGCTGCAATTCTATAATGCTCGCCAGCATCGAATTCTGCATCACGAGAGTACTATCTGCCAACATAGCGGAATATTTCTCCACGAAATCGCCCTCAAAAGGCACACTCTTAAGAATAGTCAAATACTTATCGGCCAAAGCTCTCTCGCCGTCAATCAAAGCACACTGCACCATACGCTCTAACCTGTGAATGCTGTGTCCTTCCAGCACATTCTGCTCCATAGCTTTGTGATAAGCGCTACGAGTAAGACCAGAAAAGAGATTACAATCAACCACTACATAATCTATCCCGCCATCAAAGACTCCACCTGCGCGAGTGAGATGTGCATTCGGGTACTGATATGGAATATTAAATAGCTCTGATGCTAATTGCCCGTTTTGATTGAGTGCCAGTGCGTAATAAGCCGCCACAGTGCGCGAGGGACGGTGTGCGGACTTGGCCAAATCAGCCATAGCGTCCCAATCCTCGTCAAAAATCTTGCGCTCCATAGCACAAGTCAGTCTATCATTTTGAGCATACGTCAATGCCATGGCAGCGCAACCCACCCACATAGCAACAAACACAGCCAAGACGGCTTTTATCATCGGTTTTGCCTCAACAGACGCCGAGTTTGCACGACCTTTTAGCAGACGGCGCACAGTCGCAAGCAAAACAGATACCACTAAAGCCAACAGCGGCCAATTCATAATCCAACTCGGTTCATTTTGATAAAAGAGATTAAGACCACGATAAAACAGGAAACCAAAATAAACAAACGGAGCAACAAAGGCAACAGTCCTACCCCAGCCCTTCAAAGCCAGCGCATAATCCAGAAAACGCGCAGCGAGGCTTAACATGGCCGCCAAAAGAAAAGTGCCGCAAAGCGGCCAAACATTAGCCATTAGCAAAAAGCGCCCTACTACGTATAGCCAGCCCAAAGGCTGGCAAAGCCAATATTCCATAGCCTGTGCACTGAAAGCAAAAAAGCTCCTATAGGGTGCAATGCGCATGACATCGCCATAAAAGAAGTAAAGGAAAGCCCAAAGCGCCACCAGCATCGTCAACCAAGGGTGCGATAATAACACTTTAGTCAACCGGCCAAATAATGGGAATCTCGCCTTCGTCCTATTTGTAGTGGTTTTGTTTTTAGACTTAGATGCGACACCACCTTTAAGGCTGCTCGCAGTATTATTTCGTCTTGACATTTTTAGAATTATTTACTTTGTAATAGGCAAAAGTAAATAATTTCACGCCAACAGCCAAGAAAAATGCTCCAATATCAACAAAATGCCTCTTTATGCGCACAAGAGAATTACTTTCGGCGCATAAATCCACGTCTATTACAGCAATAGCCTACTATTTTTCAATACGAGACTATATCCAATGTCTATTTTTAAATGCCCAGAAGCTGAGCGCAGCGATACCTATCGAGGCCGCAGTCACAAGAGGGAAGCCCCACCACGTCTGTTCCATGCCGTTCAGCAAATTCATACCAAACAAGCTGGCTACCAACGTCGGAAACATGAGCACAATGGAGATGGTGGTCATCGTTTTCATCACCGCATTAGTATTATTATTGATAATGCTGGCGTATGTATCCATAGTAGAGTCGAGAATGTTAGAATAAATATTGGTAGTCTCGCGCGCCTGGTTCATTTCGATGGTTACGTCCTCGATAAGATCAGCGTCCAACTCATCTACAGGCAACTTGAATTTCAGTTTAGAGAGCAACGTTTCATTTCCACGGAGCGAAGTAACGAAATAAGTCAGACTATCTTGCAGACGAGAGAGACCAATGAGATCTTCGTTGCTAATTTTTTGGTCAAGCTTCTGCTTTGATTCATCTATCAGCACACTTATTTGCTTAAGTCTCTTAAGATACCACACAGACGAGCTGAGAAAAAGCCTAAACACGAGGTCAACAGCATCAGTAAAGCCCTGATTGCGCTTTTGTTGGTAAGAGACGAAATCAATCATCATATTCGTCTCGTAATTACAAACCGTGACGCAAATTTCCTTGTTCATCAAGATACCTAAAGGCACCGTGGTGTGAGGAGTACGCGAACGCACTTCCTTAACATAAGGAATACGCAGAATTATAAGCACCCAACCCTCATCATATTCGTATCGAGCGCGCTCGTCTTTATCTTGAATATCATCCAAGAACCAATTTGGCACTTGTAATTCGCCTGTCAAATACTCTATATCTCGTTGAGTAGGACACGTAACTTGCACCCAGCAGTTAGGTTCCCATTCGTTCAATGTACGCAGCGTACGGTTGATGTTCCAAAATGTCCGCATTTTCAGTCCTCCACTAAATTAAAGAAGCACGAGACTCAGTGGAAAAGATTGAAAATACTTCACTCAGCCTCAGTTCCGTTTACAATTCTCCGCGTAATAGTCGTCCATTAGATGTTAAAGTTTCTGTTAACAACTGCAAAGATACGAAAAAATCAACTAATGAGAATAAAGAAAAACTCTTTTTCCTTAAAAAAACGAGTAAAAAGCCTTCTCGCCGCACTATTTAGCGAGATAGTGTGCTTCAACATCGTTGGTAAGGCAGATAAAGTCCTGCACGCTGAGCTGTTCGGGGCGCTGAGTAAGATAAAGCGCGTTGAGAAATACAGTATGGTCGGGCACATCGACACCATTCGTGCGCTCATTGTCAAGCTGAGCAAGCAGCGGCTTGATAGAACCGCGCAACATTTTGCGACGCTGGTTGAAAGTAGTCTTAACCACGCGGCGGAACAAACGTTCATCGCAGCCGAGCTCGGCAACCTTGTTGCGCGTGAACCGAACAACGGCGCTCTTTACTTTCGGAGGGGGCGCAAAGGCATTTTCGTCGACGGTAAACAGATATTCCGTGTCATACCACGCCTGAAGCAGCACGCTCAAGATACCATAATCGCGATTTCCGGGAGCAGAGCAGAGGCGGAGCGCCACTTCGCGCTGAATCATGCCAGTACAGCAGGGGATTTGGTCACGATAGTCGAGCATCTTGAAGAAAATCTGGCTGCTGATGTTATAAGGATAGTTGCCGGTGAGGACAAAGGGCTTGCCGGCAAACAATTGCGCGAGATCCATTTGCAGAAAGTCGCCCTCGATGATACGACTGTCGCGCAGCATGGGGAAATGCTCGTGCAGATAGGCGATACTCTCGCGGTCGAGCTCCACTACGCGGAGATCGCGTCCCTTAACCACGAGATGCTCGGTCAAAGCACCGGTGCCGGGCCCTATTTCCAAGACGGGCAGGTCAGAAACAATGTCAACCGTGTCGGCAATACGCTGCGCCACACCTTTATCTTTCAAGAAATGCTGCCCAAGGCTCTTCTTAGCTTTGACGTCTCGTCTTCTCATTTAATCTTTGAGTCTCGTTTCGGGGTGCAAAGATATACAAATATCCATAGTTAGCCAAGAATTCTGCAGCGCGAGGACATCTTTTTGCAATCTCGCTCCGCATCATCAAAACATAACTTACACACAAGTTACATATCACTATATATAATATATGTACGCGCGAGGCAGCACAACAATATCCCCTCGACAATACAGACACCCTACGCACCATGCACACAAAACGCCCTCTACAAGCACTGAAAGTAGACATAAAACCTACTTTAATCGTGCAATCTTAGCCTTTTATGCACAAAAAAGTATAGAAAAACACCAAAAACTCTGTAAAAATTTGGGGAAATGGAAGAAAATGCGTTTATTTGCAGTTCGCAAGCATATAGCACGCGAACGAAAACTAACTGTCTAAACGATATCAACATGGAAAATGTTACCGATCCCAGAACGGACGAGCTGCTTGAGCAGCCTGCCGTTGAGCAACCCGCAGAAACCGTTGCGCCTGTAGCGACGGAAGAGGTTAAAGAAACTGTCGCCGCGGTCGCAACGACCGTATCGCAAGCCTCCGAAGACGAGGAAACAGGCCAAAAGGCTGAACCCACCGAGAGCGAAGAGACACCGGCTGAAGCAGAAGAAGCATCAGAGGAAAATGCTCTGGAGATACCCGACACCAAAGAAGGCATAGTAGAGCGCGTAGCAGCTATCGCAGCAAGCGGAAACGCAGGCTCACGCGCCACACAGGAGGCTCTGAAGCAAGCATTCTACAAACTGCAGCGCGAAGAGAGGGCAAAAGCACTTGAAGAATTCGTGAACAACGGAGGAAATGCCGACGACTTCACGCCGGACGAGGATCCGCTTGAAGAAGAACTCAAGGCGCAGTTGTCGATAATAAAAGAAATACGCGCCAAGCAGATAGAAGATAACGAAAAGAAAAAGGAAGCCAACCTCGAACGCAAGAGGGCTATCATAGAAGAAATCAAAGCTATCTGTACATCCCCCGAGGACGTAAACAAAGCCTACGACACAGTGCGCAAACTGCAGGCCGAGTGGAAAGAGATTAAGCCCATTCCGGAAAGTGCCGCCAACGAGGTGTGGAAACAATACCAATTCTGGCAAGATCAGTTCTACGACTTGCTAAAGACTAACTCCGCCCTGCGCGACTACGACTTCAAGAAAAACCTTGAAGCCAAGACACGCCTATGTGAGGCCGCCGAGAAATTAGCGGAGGAGGAAGACATTATCCGTGCCTCCCACGCATTACAGCAACTGCATCAGGAGTTCAGAGAGATAGGCCCCGTACCTAAAGAACAGCGCGAAGACTTGTGGAATCGCTTCAAGGCAGCATCTTCTGCCGTCAACAAGCGACACGCTCAGTACTTCGAGGGGCTGAAAGAGAAAGAAGAAGAAAATCTTGCAAAGAAAACCGCAATCTGCGAGGAGGTGGAAGCCATAGAACTCGAGAACATCAACGGTTTTGCCCAGTGGGACGGACTGACCAAGCAGATTATAGCACTGCAAGAAGAGTGGAAAACCATTGGTCGCGCCACAAAGAAGATGAATACCAAGATCTTCGAACGTTTCCGTGCCGCCTGCGACAACTTCTTCGACAAGAAAGCCGACTTCTTCAAGGAACAGAAAAAAACTTACGCTGACAACGCAGCCAAAAAGCTCGCCCTTGTAGAGAAAGCCGAAGCACTGAAAGAAAGTACCCGCTGGACAGCCACTACCAACGAGCTCATACAACTGCAAAAGGAGTGGAAAGAAATAGGTGCCACCAATCACAAAACTTCTAATTCTCTCTGGGAACGATTTAACGCCGCCTGCAACGAGTTCTTCGACAAGAAGAAAGCCGTGCTCGGCGACCAGCACAAAGAGGAAAGCGAAAATCTTACAAAGAAAAAGACCGTCATCGAAAAACTCGAGGCATTAGTCATAGAAGGCGGCGAGAACATAGCCGAAGCCGTCAAGGCTTTGCAGGAAGAGTGGAACAGCATCGGCCATGTCCCCTTTAAGAACAAAGATAAGATTTACGCCAAGTATCGCGAAGTGGTAGACAAGATATATAAGGAGTTCAACCTGCGCAATCCGCGTCGCCAGGCTAAGACCGGCGGCAACAGCAGACCGATGCCCACAGGCAACAGCCTCATTCGCCTATATGAGGCACGCAAAGCCGAGCTGGCGACATACGAAAACAATATTTCGTTCCTTACTACCAATTCCAAGAAAGGTTCTGCCCTCATCGACACTATGCTGCGCAAGATAGAAAGTCTGAAAGCCAACCTCGCTGACCTGGCAGACCGCATCAACGGAGAGAATAACCCTGAGCCGGAAGACATAGTTCCTGCCGACGAGCCCGAAGTGGAGGTAACTGCACCTGAAGCCGAGGCAACGGCAGCAGAAACTGAGAGCACTGCGCCGGAAAGCGAAGCGGCGGCAACAGAAGCCGAGAGCACAGCACCGGAGAGCGAGGCCAAAGCAACAGAGGAGGCTCCCGCTGCAGAATAACGCGCCATAGAAACTTTTTATCGGCCAATAAATCTCCGCAGTCAGCACGCGGCAATACGCAATGCTGACTGCGGATTTTTTTGTGCGCATACTACCACAGCAATCATCGTCAAAGCTGTACCTACCCTCGTTGAAGTTTACACTACCCCCCTCGAAGTTCGCAGAAATGTCGTGCGCATCTGATTTTTGAGCCTCGGCGTTTGTTTTTTCATCGTG
>JAFLUU010000052.1 GCA_022508585.1 Prevotellaceae bacterium
AACCGGTTTTGCCGGTTACACGCTTTCCAGGCGTGCCTCTTCAGCCACTCGAGCACCTCTCCTTGACTTATCGGCTGCAAAAGTAACAATAATTCGGGAAAGGGGCAAGGCTTGCCGGAGTTTTTTTGCTGCAATGGACGCCGTGGCGTGCATCAGAGGTCGAGCTCCAGCAGCACGGGGCAGTGGTCGGAGCCGTAGATGTCGCTCAGTATGCGTGCGTCTTTCAAGTGCGGCAGCAGTCGCTGACTGATGAGGTAGTAATCGATGCGCCAGCCTGCGTTTTTTTCACGTGCGTGAAAACGATATGACCACCATGAGTAGGCATTCTCCAACGTGGGGTTGAGGTGGCGGAAGGTGTCGACGAAGCCGCAGTCTAAAAGCTGGCTGAATTTGTCGCGCTCCTCCTGCGTGAAGCCGGCGTTACGCTGATTGCTTTTAGGATTCTTGAGGTCTATCTCTTGGTGGGCTACATTCATGTCGCCGCAGATGATGACGGGTTTCTTATTGTCGAGAGTGCACACGAAATTGCGGAAGGCATCGTCCCACTCCATACGGTAGGACAAGCGTTTGAGGCCGTCCTGCGAATTGGGTGTGTAGACGGTAACATAATAGAGGTGCTCGAATTCAAGTGTGAGCACACGGCCTTCGTGGTCGTGAGCCTCGATGTCCATACCGAGTTTTACGCTAATAGGGCAGAGGCGAGTGTAGGCTGCTGTGCCGCTATATCCTTTCTTCTCGGCATAATTCCAGTGGCTCTGGTAGCCGTCAAATTCGAGGTCGAGCTGACCTGCTTGCATTTTGGTTTCTTGTAGTGAGAATATATCGGCGTCAGCCTGCTCGAAGATGTCGGAAAATCCTTTGCCGGCGCAGGCTCGCAATCCGTTTACGTTCCATGAAATAAGGCGCATAATGGTCTTTTTTGGTATTGTCGACTGCAAAAGTAGGGAAAAAATCGTTAACTTCGCGCCAATTAGCATAAAATCAGAATGAGAGCGCGGATACTATATTTTTTGACTTTACTTTGTGCTTTGTCGACCGTGGTCGATGTTGCCCGGGCGCAATTGACAACGGATAAGCACGTACAAAATCTCGGTATGTATCAGCTTTACAGTGAGGCTGTTACTACTTTTAACGTAAAGAATACTTCTTCTGCCGCTGTGGATATTACAAAAATCGTTACTTCCAACAGTCGTGTTAAAGCTACGTGCTCTCCGATGACTATTCCCGCAGGTGGAACTGCCGTTGTCAGCGTGAGCTATGCCACTGACTTTGTGGGGCGATTTACACAGGCGGTTTATCTTTATGCGACTGACGACGACAAGCCGCTGGCCTTGCAGATAATGGGTAATGTGTTCTTTAACCTGAAGGATGCTTACGAACGACAGGGTATGCAGAATGATGCCGACGATTTCGGTGTGAATTTCGGGCCGCTTACCCTTAAGACGGACAATATAGAGTTCGATTATGTCAACGACGGCGATATTGTCAGTACTACGATAGCTGTTACCAACAACGGTACCGAGAATTGTCAGCCCAATCTGCTGCATCTGCCGCCTTATCTCAGCGTGGAGGCTTCGCCCAAGGTGTTGCGTCCCGGGCGCAGGGGTTTTCTTACTATTACTCTTGACAGTCGAAAACTTAATCACAATCTCGGTCTAACGCAGGACGTTGTTTATGTCAGCAGCTACGAGGGCGAGAGCGTTAGCAAGGAGCGTGAGATTCCGGTCAGCATTGTGCTGTTCGACACTGCCACCGTAGAACGATCTAACCGCGCGCCGGCTATAGAACTCAGCACTGATGAGTTAGTGATGCCGCGTTCCGGTCGCAGCAAGGTCAAGGGAATGGTTACAATTACCAACGCCGGAAGCAGCGACCTCATCATTCGTTCACTACAGGTGTTCAATCCTTCGATAAATGTCAGTCTGCCCAAAACGGTTATCGCTCCGGGTGAGAGCGTAAACATGAAAGTAACGGTTGTTAACAAGTATCGCGACTTGTCGAGTGCGCGTTCGCGCGTCCTTATGATTACCAACGACTATCGCCGCCCTGTTGTGCTGGTGAGCGTCAAGTGATTGTTTGTACTCTGCATTAAGCATATAATAAAAATGGAGCATCCCGAAAACCAAAGCGAATATCAAGGTCTCAAGGTGGAGACTAGTCCCGAAAATCCGGGTGTAGTAAATCCTTATCTCAAGTTGCGTCCTCTTGTGCGCAAGCGTCAGCTCGGCGTTACCGATTATGTGGAAGGAATTCTCAAGGGTGATGTTACCATTCTCAGTCGTGCCGTAACTCTGCTGGAGAGTACACGCCCGGAGCACGAGGCAATGGCGCAGGAGGTGATAGAAAAGTGTTTGCCTTACTCGGGAAACTCCGTACGCATCGGCATTAGCGGTGTGCCCGGTGCGGGTAAGAGCACTTCTATCGACGAATTTGGCCTGCATGTGCTTAATGAATATGGCGGCAAGCTTGCAGTGCTCGCTATCGACCCCACCAGCGAGCGGACGAAGGGCTCTATACTTGGCGATAAGACCCGAATGGAAAAGCTCTCTGTTCACCCTAAGTCGTTTATCCGCCCCAGTCCAAGCAGTGGCTCCTTAGGTGGCGTTGCACGCAAGACGCGTGAGACGATCGTGCTCTGTGAGGCCGCCGGCTACGACAAAATTTTCATCGAAACTGTTGGAGTAGGGCAGAGTGAGACGGCTTGCCACTCTATGGTCGACTTTTTCCTCCTTATTCAGGTTGCTGGTACAGGCGACGAACTGCAAGGCATCAAGCGCGGCATTATGGAGATGGCTGACGGCATCGCTATCAACAAGTGCGACGGGGATAATGTGGAGCGTTGCCGCGTAGCTGCCGGCCACTTCAAGAATGCGTTACATCTTTTCCCTTTGCCGCCCAGCGGCTGGGCTCCGCGTGTTTATACTTATAGTGGTTTCTATGGGTTAGGCATCAAAGAAATCTGGGACGGTATTTATGAGTACATCGAGTTCGTTAAGACTAACGGCTATTTCGATCGCCGTCGGCGTCAGCAGAATCGTTATTGGATGTATGAAACTATCGATCAGCGTTTGCGTAACTCTTTCTATCAAGACGCCGATATAGAGCAACGCCTAATCGCTGCCGAAAACTCAATCGAGCTTGGGCAGCAGACTTCTTTCATGGTAGCCCAACGTTTGCTTGAGCAGTATTTTGAAAAGCTCAAGAAATAGCTATGGGATAATAAGGCATAATTGAGTGGCAAGGCAATTAGAAGATCTGACATTGCAAGAACTATGGAAGTTGTTCCCTATAACTCTTGTGAAATATAACAAATGTTGGAGATATTGGGCTATAGAGGAGATAGAATACTTGAAAGCTGTCATTTCCTTGCTATCTGTGGTTTCAAAGTACAGCAATGATAATGAGTATTTGGCTTGTTGTCTTTGCGTGCTGGATTTAGCTTAAACGAAGCAGGCGAATATATGTATTACAATATGAGAATTTTTATATAGTCTTTTAGGTGAAATACTCCTTTGCCTGCTCTTGCTTGTGAATCGTTAATAAGCAGTAGTGTACGACGACCATTATTAAGTGTAGGGCCGAGGCACATACCCTCGTAGTTGGCATAGTTAAGGCGGCTGATGTGTGTGGTGAATGAGGTAAGGAGATGTTTTACTGTCGGATTGTTTTCTGTTATCTCGTATATTTTTATACGACATTTGCCACCGAGATAACGAGTAGGAATGCTGAGCTCTCGCTCCATTACGAGAAGATTACCATTAGGCATGGCTGTCATTGCCACAATGCCACGAGCGTAATATCTTACGTTAGACTTAAGTTCAGGGGCGTCCATACTGTAAGCAATCTCGCCAATTGGCTGTAAGTTAGTATCAAAGCAGACAATGCGTTGTATATTGCCGTCTTCTTTTAGTGGCAACTCGGTTGTTAAATAAAAGGTTTGCGTATAACTGTTGTAAGCAAGGGCTTCGAAGCCGGCATTAGGCTGCATGTTGTCTAATTGGAAGTAACTCGGAAGAGCAAGCCTGCGTCCTGTCGGCGTGCCGTCGAGCTTGTATTCCATTACAACGCAACCATATTCTTGTGCAATGAAAAGAGTATTGCTGCCGGCAATATATACAATATCTTCGCAGTCCAATCGGCTACGTTGTACTGTTTCTGTGCTGTCTTTAGCTGCTTGCGTAATTAGTGGCGAAGCATTGACGTGTTTTATCTTGCCGTTACGTGGATTGATATCGATATTAAATATATGAAAACCATCAAGCGAACTTTTGTCGTCCACTACTGCATAGCGGTTGTCACCAAGGGGTGTAATACCGCTGTAGTTGCCTGGTATTACGTGCCAGCGACTGAGCGAACGCTGATGTAATCCCCTTGTCTTCGCAGTATTTGATATGGTCGCAACGAATACAAAGATTGCAATTACGAGAAATCTCATTTATTTGACATTTATTGTTATGGCTTTGGCGCGTGCTGTGAACTCGGGAGCATAAAGACATTGAATTTGTGGGCAGGCGGAACTGAAATAACCGACACGATCCACGTTATAGACTTCTTCAATAACGTGGTGTCCTTTACTAAAGCTATCGAAATACCATGATGTACTGGTATCCTCAACAGAGCGGTAGCTGCCGTTGTTCCAATTGTAACCGGAGGCACTGGAAATTGGCTCAAGGCAGGCTGGACGACCATCACGAAGCACAACGAAATCAAAGTCGCGCGCGGCAGTAATGTCATAACGTACCATAATCCGGTCGCCAATGTGAATAGTCTCGTCATTGCCAACTTTTTGCAAACCGTTGGAAGTTTCTTTGTAAAGTTCCCAGACGATGCTTAGCTCTGTGCTGGTTGCCGAAGTCTCAAGAGCAGATTGCCAGCTTTGTAGATATGCTGCCCCGTAAGAGGTTGGTTGTTCAATAGTTGCTGCAGATTGCTTTACCGTGATATTGGTGGGAGTCGCAGGTATATCTTGTTCTCCTAAAACGGCTTTGATGTAACCTAATTGCACAAACGGATCAATGTCTGCATATTGCTGGATAGGCAATGTCGTATTGTCTGCAAAAGTGATATAAAATTTGGCAGGCACAGCTGTAGGCGCAGCAAGTGTATTTGTGCCGAGCAGACAATTGATAGCCAATGTAGCGGCAAATGGTTCGTCCCATGCTTGAGAATGTTTGCTGTGAATGAGCCAGAGACGCATTTCCTCGAGTGTTTGTTTGTCTTGTGGACGAATTAGTTGCACGGCCTCAATTGTGGCTACTTGCGTAGGGATTTTATACATTGATAGAGTATTATTTGCACGATTGCTGTCGAAGTAACGTCCCATTTCGGAGCGAATGACGGTATGTTCCAGCAGACTGTTGAGTGTAAGCTCGGCTTGTTGTGTTTGTTTTGCTTTATGAAAAATAACAGCAGCCATTGCCTTGTCATAAAGGTTGTAGTTCTTGGAATTTTTCTGCAGATTATTGATTAGAAACTTGCGTGTTGCAGTATTTAGCTGGCCATCTGTTATGGCTACGATATACAAGTAGTGTATCCATTGGGTTGAAATGTTGCTGATTTTATTTTTCATCATCTTCTCTACGGCGCTATCTGCTTGTTTGTCGAGATACCGCATTGCAGATGTAAGTATAGGATCAATATTAGTAGCTATAGATGGGCAAAGTTTGCGAGTACGTGAAAGCATTTCGACAATGTCAAGAGTAATTCCCATATTAGTAGGCATACCCGGGAACCATTGCCAACCGCCTTCTTCAGTTTGCATTTCATGTAGTTTATGAAGCATGGAGACCTGCTTAAGACTAAGCGTTTGCTTGTCTTGTGCCAATACTTCAAGACGATTTTGCTCTCGCTCAGCGGAACGCACCCATGGCGTCTGCTCAATTGCTGCAATTTTCAGCTCGGGATTATTCTGGAGCAGGGCGAAGATATTAGGCACACTGTCAGTTTGTTTCCAGTTATCAATTGCTTTGCCGAGTTGTGGATTATTTGTTATAATTTGCTGCATGAGAATAAGGGCACTATAGTTAGTTGCAAGCTGTGTCGCATTCTGTGTATGATAATCGACCGTAGTCGGTAGTGCGCTTATAGATGACCATGCAGGATTACCGGTAAACTCTATGATTAGCTGCGAATGACGTGCGTTGGGATTGTAACGTAACGAGTCAATAATGATTGTCTGCGTTTTGTTATCATTAATTATAAAAGACAAGGAGTTCGTTGTCTTCTGGAGATCGGTAATTATGGGCAAGTATTGTTGTTCGCCGTCGCTGAATTCATCACTTATTGCATAGTAACGACAGATAAGCATGGTCTGCTCATCATTAGCCACAATCGGAAACTCTAAAGTCGTACTTTGTTCAGCTTCTACACAGAATGGGAGGTTAATGTGTTGTAATTGTTGGCCATTTTGAGCATCAATAATAGCCAATTGTGCCTTGCCATTTTGAGTCTTTGCGCTATTGTTGCGAATAGTCATGACAAGGTTTGTCTTATCGCCGTTGCGTAGAAAACGCGGCATATTAGACTGCACCATAAATGGCTTTTCTACCATAATTAAAGTGTCAAGATGTCCATAACAGAGGTCGTTAGTATGAGCGAGAGCCTTGAAGTTCCACGAAGTGAGGCTCTCAGGAAGTTTAAACTCAATTGTCGATTGTCCGTTGGCATCGGTACGTAATGTAGATGTGAAGAATGCGGTCTCGCTAAAGTCGCTGCGCAAGTTGATGTCTGTATTGAAACTATCTTCTTCGTTCAGTAGTTCTTCTTCTGCACCCTCTACAATTTGTGCATCATTAGCAGTTGCAATTTCAGAGTTCACACTTTTTGCCATAGCCTTCATTGGCATCTGTCGTGCCTGAACGACATCTGTCATTATGTGGTTTCCACCACCTGTAAGGTATATACTATATTTGAAAGGGTTGCGATTGAAAAGATTATTCAATGTAGTAAACACGAAATGCTTTTCTGCAAGCGGCTTACATGTAGATCTGATGTTTAAATATAAGTTGTTGCGGTAGTTTGTGTTCCAAATTTGTTGTGGTACATAACGGTTAAATGTCAGATAAAAAGGCAGACTATGCTTTCTGAACTTATCAAGACTGGCATCATACATAGTGGTGACGAGTGAAGCCTCGACTGGTTTGCCATTCTTTAGGACTTGCAGAGTCCAACTTTCGGTAGTCCCCGGCTGGAGTTTGTCGCGGAAAGATGTCCAACGCAGTTGCAAATTTTTGTCGGGCAAAGGCTTGGTAATGACGATCGAATTAGAGCTAAGCTCTCCCTTATTGTACATAGCCAGCAGTACATGAATGCCGTTGCCGTATTCTTCTTTCCAATCAAGTTGCATTCTTATTACAGTGTCGCTAAGGCAACATATTTGGCTTTCTATTATCTTGCCATTGGCTATAATATCGTAGTGTAGCCATGCCTCTTTGAGCGGAGTGCCAACAAGAATATCTACAGGCTTGTCATAACTGAAGTGATTGCTATTATGCCATACTTGCAAGGGCTGTACCCCGGTTGGTTTCGTGTCGGTTTTAGAAAAAACTATGAATTGATTGCTGCTTGCGTGGTATTTGTTGTCGTCATTAGTCGGGAAAACGATGAGATTGTACTGCCCGGAGGGTAATTGAGCGATAAAATCAAGTTGATTAGCTTGATTGAATTGTATAGTTCCGCGCTGAATAGTATCTGTGTCCTGGACAAGAAAGTAATTGCCCTCGCCGCCGACAGGCTCGCCCATGCTATTGGTTTGTATCGCGTTGAGATTGGGCATTTGCTCCTTGCATATTACGCTGGGGAGGTCGATATTTACGAAAGCCTTGGTATTACCGGCGTAAAGATGCAGGCTATTTTCTTCTGTCTCGCCGTCGTCGGCAGTGGTCTTGACATTGACGGTGTAAATATAGTTAAGCGGTTTTAATAGACTGATGCTGTCGTTGTAATTTCTCGGCTTACTTAATATTACGGGCAGTGTAAAGCGTCCTTCCGTGTCGGTCTTGATAGTATCATTGTGGACATAGGGCGGTTCATAGTCAATGTTGTACCGCATCCACCTGTTTTGCTTTCGTTCCGTGCTACAGATTAGCGTAACGTTGTACATGGGCAGACCAGAGTAGGTCTTGACTTCTCCGCTAACCATTATCGTGTCGCCGAGGCTGTAAGAAACGTTAGGCTTGTTGAGGATTATTTTGAATTTCGGGCGCTTGTATTCCTCTACAGTGAAGTTGGCAACCCCATACTCGTTGCGAATGGAGAATGTGCCGTTGAGGCATTCCTGCGGCAAGGTAAAATCGGTTTCAAATGCGCCCAAGTTGTCTGTAATGACAGTGATAGTTTGTAATGTCTTGTCGTTTGCGTCCCTGATTTCGAGGTCAATGCTTTTTTCAGCAATCACTTTAACACTATCGTTCTCTTTCTGGTAAATAAAACCGCCCATTTTGACTTGTTGCCCGGGACGATAGACAGCGCGGTCGGTGTATATCTGTGTATTAATGGACTGAGTGTTACGATTCCATGTGTAGGCATAGCTACGCTCCAAAGCAACGGCTCCAAGAGCGTTGTCGTTATCTTTGGAAGCAAAGATACTTACAGAACCGGCAATCTTATCAAGTGTAATTTCGCCGTTTTCATTGGTTGTGTACTTCTTCCAACTGACAGAGTTGTTCTTTACTATGCGTAGCTGCACTATGGAGTTGGCTATCGGCTTGCCACTTTTGTAATCAACGATACCAACTCTTACTTGCTCGTCGGGCAGGGGCAACTGCATGACTGCAAGGCGCGAAACGGAGATGACGGAGTATCGGCTCTTGAAATTGCTGCCGCTTATTTCCACAAGATAAAGTCCGGTGTGCGGCATAGAGATCGCAATGCTGTCAGTGAATTCGTCGTATGGCATCCCCTTGCGCAGTGGCAGTTGCTGACGGAATACCGCATTCTTGGCCAGCGAAGGAAAATCCTTTTCCTTGATGTTTAGCCACTCGGGCGAGGTGGCGGAGTAGGGCAGACGATAGTAACTAAGCGTAACGTCGCTCACGTTGCTGTAGCTGTAGGCCAGTTTCAGCGTGTCGCCTGGATAAGTGCTGCCACTCGTGCTGTTTAGTCTGAGCGTGGCTTGCTTTATACCGGCGATTATGTTCTTGAAAGTGTTAGTATATGCTGTGTTCGGGTGGCGATGTAGAGCTTTGTTGGCAAGCTCATAGGCTTCTTTGCCGTTGTATTGCATACAGAGCTGTGCGTATGCTTTTGTGCTGACGGGCAGGTCGCCATAGTCCTGAATAATTTGCTTATAGAAGTCTATATTATCTTGTAAAAAGACGGCAGCAGAATCAATTTTGGCCAACATAGTCGCTTCGCGCATTTGGCGCGCAGAATACCAATCAATCTCTTGCGCCATCACTTGACGGGCAAGGCTATCAGCCTTGGCCATCTTCATTGCCTTTAGCTGGCTGGCTACGAAGGGGAAAAACACGCTCAACAGATCGTGATTATAATAACGACTGTCGTCGCCTTTATTCAAAATGGTCAGATATTTGTCGCTCCGTGCGTTGGCCAATACGGCAGGATTGGCCGTGGCTTTGCGAAACGCCTCGATAGCCTTGCTTTGAGTCTGCGGATCTGCGTTTACGTCTCGGCAGGCGTATAACCAGCCGAGTAGAACTTGATAAACGGCGCGATCATCGTCCTTTTTGCGGCTGTAGCAAAACTGTTCCACCTTGGGCAGGAAAGCTTCCGCGCTGTCGGGTGCAATAACTTCGGCTGCGTACATCTTTTCAATCAACGCCTTGGCCAACTGGTCGTTATCGCCTTTGCGATTAGCGGTGTTGATAATTTTGTCAAGCGTAGCAATTGCCGTTTTAGGCAAGTCGTTGTTATGAGCTTTCTCTACTTCGCTCCACATCGCGTTGTAGTTCTGGCAAAATATGACCTGCGAGACCAATAGCGCGCAGAGCGTACAAATTATTTTGTTCATACCTTATTATATATATCAGTCGTTTTTGCTATAGTGGTCGATAATGAGCTGTTCGCCGTCGAAGATGCCGATTGTGTACTTGCTAATCCAGTCGCCCAGCACGATAAATAGTCCGCCATTGGGTAATGTGGCTTGTTGGTCTATGTGCCTGTGTCCTATGATGAAGTAGTCTGTTGCAGGATTGTCCGTGGCGTACTGACGGGCGAACGCAAGTGTGCGATCCTGCTCCTCTGTATAGGTTATTCCCTCATGCCCATTGTGTTTGAGGCGGCTGTGGCGCGCCCAGGCGTATCCCCATTTCATTGCCCAGCGCGGGTGGATCGCAGCAAAGAGGCGTTGAGCCATACGGCTGTGAAAGACGGAGCGTAAGGCGAGAAACTTCCAGTCTTTCGGGTCAAGCCCGTCACCATGGGCGAGACAAAAACGCTTGCCGTCGATAACGACCGGCAGCAACTTGTCATGATGAATTGTTACTCCGCATTCCTTGCGCAGATACTCGTGGCGCATCCACATATCGTGGTTGCCGGTCAGGCAGTGCACCTCAATGCCGCTGTCGGTCAGCTCGCTCAGCTTACCCAGAAAGCGCGTGTATCCTCGCGGCACGGTGTAGCGATACTCATGCCAGAAGTCAAAGATGTCGCCCAGCATATAGAGCGCAGCTGCGTCCTCCTTTATGCTGTCAAGGAAGCTGACGAGGTGGCGTTCCTTCTCCCGCGTGTCTTTAATCGCCCATGAGCCGAGGTGCGCATCGGCAATGAAGTATGTTTTCTTTCTTTTCTCCATTTCGTTCCTTTGGCTCCTGTTAGCTTTACTCCTTTATTTTATAGAAAACCGAGATCCATTTTAGCCTCTTCGCTCATCATGTCCTGCGTCCACTCGGGCTCAAAGACGAGATTGACCTGCGCAGTCTTCACGCCCTCTACGCTCATCACCTTTTGACGCACGTCCTCCATGATGAAGTCGGCCAGCGGGCAGCCGGGAGCCGTGAGAGTCATGTCAAGATCGAGCGAACCGTCTTCTGCATTATAATCTATTCTGTAGATAAGGCCAAGGTCATATACATTGGCCGGAATTTCCGGGTCGTAAACCGTCTTAAGCACTTCTACTATGCGTTCTTCAACTTGCTGCTTGTCCATATTGTTGTTGTATTTCTGTTCTTAAAGAATATTACCATTGTCGCTATAGCTATAATATCTGTCATGCCCCTCGCTCACGATGATGTGGTCTATCAGCCGCACGCCCAACTCGCGAGCCACATTGGCCAAGCGAGAGGTTAGGCGGTCATCGTCGCGGCTGGGCTTGGGATTGCCGGAGGGATGGTTGTGCGCCACGGCAAAAGCCACCGCCTGCTTCGACACCACATAGTTGAACACCATGCGCGGCTCCACCACGGTGCCTTTTACGTCGCCCTGACTGATACAGCGGTCGTCTATATATTGCAGACGGTTGTCGAGCAACACAACCCAAAAGACCTCGTGGCTCTTATCGCACATCAAAGGGCGGAAGAAGTCGTAGAGGTCATTCGACGTCCGCATCTCTTGGCGCCTGAGAGGCTTGGCGTTCATTCTGCGGCGCGCCAACTCAAGCGCAGCCAGCACCGTGATAGCCTTTGCCTCGCCTATGCCCTTAAAGGCAGTCAACTCGTCGTATGTAATGCGTGCCAATCGGGTGAGGTCATCGTGGCAATAGGTCAGCACCTCGCTCATCAGCTGCACCGCATCTCTCTCGGCAGTGCCGGAGCCTATGAGTATCGCCAGCAGCTCGGCGGTGGAGAGACTCGCCGCCCCATTGCGGAGCAGTCGCTCGCGCGGACGAGAGTCTTCGCTGCGGTTCTTTAGGCTAATACTCATCTGTTTATACCTATTTGTAGAAGTTATCCTTAAAAGCCTGCAGCTCCTCGTTGCGCTTGCACACGCATCTCAGCCAAGCCGCGCGGATAAAGCCCGAACCATAGCCCCACAGCTGCACGAAAGCGGCAGGCACAGCCGTAATCCCCACTTCGACGCTGTGTTCCTTGACCGCCGCGTCTGCAAATATAATCAGCGCATAGGCAAGCAGCAGGAGCAAGAGCCACGGCCACACGAAACTACACAACACAATCAGCCCACAGCCCACAGTGAAGACCGCAGGCAACAGATGCACCACCTTTAGGCTGCCCGGGTGCCGCTTGTGGAGGTTGATGCGCGCAATGCCGGAGTTATGCACCTGCTTAAAGAACTTCTTGAGGTCAGTGCGCCGCTTATGCCACACCCAAGCCTCCGGAAACAGGCGGCAGCGGTAGCCGCCCTTGTATATGCGCAGGCTGAGGTCGATGTCCTCGCCGAAACGCATGGCACTGAACCCTCCCAAAGCCTTGTACACTTCGGCACGAATGCCCATATTGAACGAACGCGGGTAAAACCTGTCCATCTTCTTCTTGCCGCCGCGTATGCCGCCGGTCGTGAAGAACGAAGTCATCGCATAGTTGATAGCCTTCTGCATCACGCTGAAGTCCTTGCTGGCGCGGTCGGGCCCACCGAAGGCATCGCAGTCCTCGCGCTGCAGCTCACTGTCTATAGCGTCGAGATAGCCGGGAGGCAGCACCGCATCACTGTCGAGTATCAGCAGCCACTCGCCCGATGCACGCTCCGCACCGTAGTTGCGTGTCTGTCCCGGGCCGGAATTGTCTTTGTAATAATAGCTTACATTCAGACACTCGGCATATTTAGCTACTATATTGTCGCAGCGAATGGCCGAGCCGTCCTCCACCACTATTACTTCCACCTCCTCGGTGCTGCGCCCTTGCGCAACGATGCTGCCAAGCAACTCGTCAGCCTCATCGGGGCGGTTATAGACCGGTATAATTATAGAATACTCCATTTTATGCTGCGAAATTAGTGAAAACAGATATAATAGCAACAATCCTTAGGATATAATTTATCCCGAACGCTATCTTTTTATAATCATTAACTTAGATACAAAAAAGTCCTAATCGCTCGTTATGCGCTTCTATGAATATCAAACACACAGCCGCCAGCACTCGATGTGCCGGCGGCTGCAATTATTATAGGCGGTCTGTTTGCCTATACGC
>JAFLUU010000053.1 GCA_022508585.1 Prevotellaceae bacterium
ATTTATATAAGAATTTTTGAAAATTCTTATAAGATTTTTTCATTCTTCACGACACTTCTACGAGTCTCGAGGCCCAAAAATCGCGCGCGCACGACGTTTGTACGAACTTCAAGGGGGTAAGCTGCAATTTTGAGGGGATAAGGTACAGCAAGGATTATGTTTGATACAGCAAGAGCGCGGTTTGATGCGGCAAGGGCGCGGTATCGGACGGAAAGGGGAGGCTTTGCCGCTGTGAGGGGACGTGCAGGCGTAGGTTGAGGGCTAAATGTGGAATTAAATACGCGCGTGCTTGGCTTGAATGCGGAGAAATGTGTAATTTTGCAGATAATTAGGTAAGTTGTATATATGGCAAATATCTTGGCGATAAGGTTTTCTGCTTTGGGCGATGTGGCAATGACCGTTGCTGTGCTCAAAGCGTTTGCCGACCAGTACCCTCACGACCATATTACCCTGCTTTCGCGCCCTGTGGCGGCTGCTCTGGTTGAGGGGCTGCCGCAGAATGTGCATCTGCGCACCGTTAACCTCAATGACTACAAAGGTCTGCTCGGCTTGCGCCGCCTTAGTCGCGAGCTGATGGGCGAAGGTTATGATGTGCTGGTGGATTGGCACGATGTGCTGCGCAGTAAGGCAATCCGCTTCTTCTTTTTTAGCGGCGAGCGCAGAGTGGAGTGCATAGATAAGGGGCGCAAGCAACGCAAGATGCTCACTCGCCGGAAAAACAAGATTCATGTGCAGCTCACGCCCTCGCCTAAGCGCTATGCCGACGCGCTGCGCGCCGCCGGCTTCCCCATTGAACTCAAGCCTTACAGCGTCTGGCCTCACGCCGAGGCTGACATCAGCGACCTTACCCACTTCGTGGGGCAGAAGGGCGACAGTAAGTGGGTGGGCATTGCTCCCTTTGCTGCCCACGAGGGCAAAATATATCCGCTCCACCTCATGGCGCAGGTAATCGACGAGATTATGCAACACGGGGGCGTGCGTATCTTCCTCTTCGGCAGCGGTGAGCAGGAGCGCAACTGGTGTGAGCAGCAGGAGAGGGCGCATGGGGGCGTGGTCTCGCTGGTAGGCAAGACTAACCTGCGTGCGGAGCTGCGGCTGATGAACAATATGGACGCCATGCTGACTATGGACTCCGCCAATATGCACCTCGGTGCGCTGGCCGGCACCCGAACGGTGTCTGTGTGGGGGGCTACTCACCCGCTTGCCGGCTTTGGCGGTATGCAGATGGAGGGTAGCGTGCAGGTGCAGCTCGATATGGAGTGCCGCCCGTGCTCTATCTTCGGCAACAAGCGCTGTCGCTACGGCGACTACCGCTGTATGGCGCGCATCGAGCCGCATAAGGTGGCTCAGAGCGTGATAAAGTGTATCTCTGAATAGAATAGCTGTGGGATATAGGATATTTTACTCGATTTTCTACCTCATCTCGCTCCTGCCGATGAGGATTCACTATATGTTCTCCGACTTGCTCTATCCTTTGGTGTATTATATAATAAGGTATAGGCGCAAGGTGGTAAGGAAGAACCTCACTCGCAGCTTTCCGGAGAAGGACAGGAGGGAGATCCTGCGCATAGAACGCAGGTTCTACCGCTTTTTCTGCGACTACTTCGTGGAGAATGTCAAGGCGCTCACCATTAAGAAGGAGTATCTGATGAAACGCATGATTTGCGAGTTCGATGAGGGTGTTCAGAAGGTGTTTCACGACGGGCAGATGCAGTTTATCTATCTCGGTCACTTCTGTAACTGGGAGCTGATAGCCTCTCTGCAGTGGTGGGTGCCCGAAGATGTACACTGCGCGCAGCTTTACTCAAGGTTGCACAATGATGCGATGGATCGCATCTTCTATAAGATACGCTCGCGCTACGGCGGAGAGAATATTAACAAGAAAGACGCTCTGCGCCGCATCGTTACGCTCAAGCGCAGCGGCCGGAAGATGCTCATCGGCTTCATCTCCGACCAGTCGCCCAAGCGTGAGAACATTCACCTCTGGGTTGACTTTCTCAATCAGGACACTCCGGTCTTTACGGGCACGGAGCGTATCGCCAAGAAGGTAGATGCGGCCATCTGCTACGCCCATGTGCGCCGCGTCAAGCGCGGTTACTATCATCTGACGCTCAAACTGATGACCGAGAATGCTAATGAGTACGCGGAGCACGAGCTTACGCGCCTGTATATGAAGATGCTGGAGGCTGACATCCGCCAAGACCCCGCTCGCTGGCTCTGGACGCACAACCGCTGGAAGCGTCAGCGCACCGACGAGCCCCAAACATCAGAAAACAACCAAAAATGATACCGAAATGAAACGACTGCTACTGATAATCACGATGATCGCTGCTCTGATCCCTGCTGTTAATGCGCAGAAGCAGAAGATTGTTAAGGCGCGTGTGATGACATTCAACATCCGCACCCTCAATTCGGGCGACGGCGTCAACAATTGGGAGATGCGCTTCCACAAGGTGGGTGCGTTTATCAACAAAAGCAAGGCTGATATAGTGGGTATGCAGGAGGTGCAGCCCTTGCAGCTCAGGGATATGGAGTCTGTGCTGACAGATTACGGCTATGTCGGCCAGCCGCGCGACGACGGCAAGGAACAGGGCGAGTATACGCCTATCTTTTACAACAAAGAGAAGTATAACGTGCTCCGTAGCGGCACGTTCTGGCTCTCTCCGACTCCGCAGGAGCCTTCTTACGGCTGGGACGCGGCCTGCAGGCGCATTGCCACGTGGGCTATCTTGCAGGAGAAGGCTACTTTGAAGAGTCTGATTGTTCTAAACACCCACCTTGACCACGTCGGCGAGCAGGCGCGCGTCAATAGCGCTGCGCTGATCAAGGAAAGGGTAGGGCGCATGAGCAATGAGCTGCCTGTTGTCATCATTGGCGACATGAACTCGGAGGATCGCGACCCTGCCTACGCCAAAATGATGACGTCGATCTTCACTATGCAAGATGCGTACAAGGCTGTGCGCAAAGTGAGCGGCCCGACTTACACTTTCCCCGACTTCGGGCAGCTTGCCGACGACAAACGCCCGAAAATCGACTATATTTTCCTCTCGTCGCAGATCAAAGTGAACAAGGCAACGGTGCATAACTCCGCTCTCGGCAATGGTTTTTATCTCTCCGACCACAATGCGCTCACTGCCGACATCGCTTTCTGAATTCCAGACGTTAAAAAATAAATCCAAAAGAGTAATAATCCATAAAACAACAACATTATGAAAAAAATCCTCGTTATCGGCGCTACCGGTCAGATTGGTTCTGAGCTTACGATGGCGCTTCGTAGCACTTACGGCGGCCAAAATGTGGTGGCCGGCTACATTGTGGGCGCTGAGCCCAAGGGTGAGTTGCTTGAGAGCGGCCCTGCCGAAATCTGCGATGTTACTGACGCCCCTGCGATCGACGCTGTGGTTAAGAAGCACGGCATCGACACTATCTACAACCTCGCGGCGCTCCTCTCCGTGGTGGCTGAGGGCAAGCCCAAGCTCGCTTGGAAAATCGGCGTAGACGGTTTGTGGAATATCCTCGAGATTGCGCGCGAGAACGGCTGCGCTGTGTTCACTCCGAGCTCTATCGGCTCGTTCGGCCCCACCACTCCTCATGTGATGACGCCGCAAGACACTATCCAGCGCCCCCGTACCATGTACGGCGTAACTAAAGTAACTACCGAGTTGCTGTCCGACTACTTCTTCCTCAAGTATGGTGTCGACACCCGCGCCGTTCGTTTCCCGGGCGTAATCTCTAATGTAACTCCTCCGGGCGGCGGCACCACCGACTACGCTGTGGATATCTACTACTATGCTGTGCGTGGCGAGAAGTTCACCTGTCCTATCAAGGAAGGCACGCTGATGGATATGATATACATGCCTGACGCTCTCAAGGCCGCTATCGACATCATGGAGGCCGACCCCAGCCGCCTCATTCACCGCAATGCGTTCAACATCGCCTCTATGAGCTTCGCTCCCGAGACCATTTACGCCTCTATCAAGAAGTATAAGCCCGACTTCGAGATGGTTTACGATGTCGATCCGCTTAAGCAGAGCATCGCCGAGTCTTGGCCCGACTGCATGGACGACTCCTGCGCCCGCAACGAGTGGGACTGGAACCCCGTCTACGACCTCGACGGCATGACTCGCGATATGCTGGAGAAACTGCCTGCGCGTATTCTTAAGTAAACTGACAATAAACACAGAAAACCCTTGCGATGCTTTGTCTTGATAGAGCATTGCGAGGGTTTTGACTTTAATAATACAAAGATGAACGACAAAAATACCGGCACGATCTGCGTGCAGGGCGGCTGGCAGCCCCAAAACGGCGAGCCGCGCCAGCTTCCAATCTATCAGAGCACCACTTTCAAGTACGACGACAGCGAACAGATGGCACGCCTCTTCGATTTGGAGGCTAACGGCTACTTCTACTCGCGTCTCGCCAATCCGACTAACGATGCCGTAGCGCGCAAGATAGCCGAACTGGAGGGCGGTGTCGCTGCGATGCTTACTTCCAGCGGTCAGGCGGCCACTTTCTTCGCCGTGTTCAATATATGCGAGGCCGGCGACCATATTGTCTCAGCCAACACCATCTATGGGGGCACCTACAACCTCTTTGGCGTAACGCTTAAGAAGATGGGCATCGAGTGTACCTTCGTTGACCCCGATGCCGACGACTCTGTCATCGAGGCCGCCTTCCGTCCCAACACCAAGCTCCTCTTTGGCGAGACTATCTCCAACCCGGGCGGCAATGTGCTCGACATCGAGCGCTTCGCCCACATCGCTCACCGCCACGGCGTGCCCCTTATCGTGGACAACACCTTCGCTACTCCCGTCAACTGCCGCCCAATAGAGTGGGGCGCCGACATTGTAACCCATAGTACCACCAAATACATGGACGGTCATGCTTCTGCGGTGGGCGGTTGTGTGGTTGACAGCGGAAATTTCGACTGGTTTGCACACGCCGATAAGTTCCCCGGTCTCTGCACTCCCGATGAGAGTTATCACGGCTTGACTTACGCCACGGCTTTTGGCAAGCAGGCGTACATCACCAAGGCTACTGCTCAGCTTATGCGCGACCTCGGTGCGGCTCAGAGCCCCCAAAGCGCCTATCTGCTCAATATCGGCTTGGAGTCTCTCCATGTTAGGATGCAGCGCCATTGTGAAAACGCGCAGAAAATTGCGGAATTTTTGCACGACCATCCACAAGTCGGCTGGGTTAATTATGCTCACTTGCCGGACAATAAGTATTATCCACTGGCTAAGAAGTATCTGCCTAACGGCGGGTGCGGTGTTATCGCCTTCGGGCTCAAGGGAACGCGCGAGGACGCTATCCGTTTCATGGACTCGCTCAAACTAATCAGCATCGTTACCCATGTTGCTGATGCCAAGACCTGCGTTCTGCACCCTGCCAGCCACACTCATCGCCAGCTCACCGACGAACAGCTGCGCGCCGCTGGCATCGCCCCCGATCTCGTCCGCCTAAGCGTCGGTCTCGAGGACATTTCCGACCTCCTCGCCGACCTTCGCCAAGCCATGGCCGCCGTTTAGCTCGCGCAAATATTTCAGTTCGTCGCACTTTTTTGCAAACTCGGTCGCGCAAAAATAAAATGAGCACGCGCATTTCTGAAACGCCCACGCATCTACTGAAAATATGGACGAGCAAAGAGAAGAGTAACTCCTACGACATTTTGTACATCAGCACAATAAATTGGAAACCATGTGCTATGCAAACGATTGGGTAAGGAACGACTATTTAGTTGTTCCAGTATCTTTCTGAAAGGTAATTAAATAGTTCGGGATAAGAGCTGCTGACTGGTTTCATTAAGGTAGCTGGATCGACGATGATATATTTGGATTGGTCTAAAAGCATTTCACGCCAGGTATCTTCCATTTTCTTTTGTGAAACTCGATATACTTTGTCAAGCAAATCCGTATTGGCTTTTGGAATAACATGAATGTGCAGATAGTGATCTGCTTTGATGCTTTCTGTCTCTTTGTTGTTGAGCATTTGTTCTGCCCACAGCGTTTGTCGCATCAATTGATAAAAAGGTTCATAAAAATATATCGACCCTTTATAATCGGGCAATGAATTGAGTTGCTTTGAATTGTTGATTATGTTAGTGTAACGCTTCAGCCGAGCAGTCCCTTTATCTCCTGCCGATTTGTCTGAAGACGGATAGTCAAAATAACTTTCGGTGTATTTCCATTCTATAGGGATAAGCCATATATCATCATTGTTGTCAATAGCAAGGACAAGTGCGTCAACTGAAGTACAGTTGGAACCACGTGTAGGTATAGATTCATTGAGATGATCATTGTCGCTAACTGCTTCAAAGGCAATATAGGCATTATCTTTTTCACAGGCTAATGGCAAAACTTTTTTGAATTGATTGTAAACTCCATTTATGAGTGCAAGAACGGCAGCAGGATCTTTACGGATAAGGAATAGATGATTCAGACAAGCAATTTGTGAGGAAAGTATATGGCCTGTGGGTTTATTACCTCCCCACCAACTTATTCTGTTATCTTTGAAATATCGAACTACATCTTCTCTTATAGGATCATAAAGATTATTACTGCCGTCTTTCAGAATAAACGGATATTGATATTGTTTTCTTCTGAAACAACCGCAACCTTTGTCTTCCCCGAAAAATGATTTGGTAATCAATTCTGTTTGCCTTGTTCTTTCAGCCATATAAAATTTTTTCATAATAGTTTGATATTAGATTAATTCATATTTTTATTAAACACAAGTTTGACGAGTTGTAATTATTTGAAAGTTTGGTGATGAGTGGAAGTTCTGTAACTTTATAGTGCCTAATTATAAATATTTACAACAATCTCCGCTATCGCTATGTCTATCGAGAACAAAGTTATAGAAATTTTCTTTATAGCATATGATTTCTGTAGGTTTTTTTGACACGATGATCAATGTTGTCCTAAATAATTATTAAAGGCCAATAGGCACAATGAATTATAAGATTACCCCTCTGTAACTAAAAAATTATGATCAGACGGTAGAGAAAAAGGCTCATTTAACCATTTGAAAAGGTCTATTTTAGTAAAAGTATTTAACCATAGTGATGTAACAAGGTTGACTAACGCCCATTTGTACTTAGCGATGTGTTGCAGCCATACTAAAATAAGCATTATGAATATCTGTATTTCAACAGCATAGTGCGATGTTCCAGCAAAACTCTTTATACACATTATTTGCTTTATCTTGCTAAAGAATACCTCAATAAGCCATCTTGCTTTCATTTTTGCCTTAGTTTTCTACTTCCTTTGCTTTTTTATCAAAAACATTTAGGATAATATTGCTATGAAATAGATTATAATGCGCGCAGAGCTTAATATAAATCTAAAAATGATATTTGCCCGTTAGAATGTATTTTCTAACGGGCAAATATGGATTTGTGCCTAATAAAGTTAGGAGTTTAAGCCTTGAGTTTAGAACGGAAGGTCTTCGGTTGCGTCGCCTCCGAGAGGGTCTGTTGCAAAGTTGGTACTTTGTGGCGGAGGAAGCGGAGCGCCTGTGTTGTTTTGACTACCGCCTGTGCTGTTTTGACTACCGGCGGTGCCGATTGGGGCTCCTGCTGCAGCGAATGGGGCATCTCCTGCTGCCAGAGCGCCTTGAGGTTGCGGCGGAGTGATACGGGCTACGCGCCAAGCGCGAACGGAATTGTACCAGCGGCCTTGATATTCGCGTGCATCGATGTCGATGTCTACCGCAAGGTCATCTCCCTCTTTGATATTGAATTGCTGTAGGCGGTCTGCGCCCCAAACGGAGAAGAGACAGCGACGCGGATAGGGCTGATCGTAAGATTCCAGCAAGAAATCCTGAGCCATCCAGCTTCCTCTGTCGTTCTGACCGGAGCGAGGAGGGAAAGCATTGACTATTTTACCTTGTATAGTTGGCATAATGGTGTTTGTTTTAGTGGGTTTAGTCGTTGTTGTTATTCCCAAGGCAGCGCCTGATTGTCAGAAGTGGCCTGCGGTTCTGCCGGAGGCGGCAGCGGTGCGCCGATAGGAGGGATGCCGCCGGTGTTTTGCTGCACGGCATCGGGGTTAATCACATTGATTGCGCGGAAATCGTTGTACCAGCGTCCCTGATACTCGCGAGCATCGAGGGAGAGAGTTACGCGAACCCTCTGTCCCACCTGCAGGTTAAACATTGCTATGTTGCCGTCGGCCACAGTGAAGAGGCATTTCCTCGGATACTGCCCCGGAGTTTCAATAAGGAGGTCCTGGCGTTGCCAAGTGTTGCCCGAGCGTGCGCTGGTGCCGCTGCGCAGTTCCATTGCCTGCGTAATGGTGCCTTCAATCTCTATCTGCATAGTCGTAAAAGGTATTATATAATATGAATTGCGCTTAATCCTCGATCAAATTCTGACCGGTCATTTCCTTTGGCTGCTCGAGCCCCATGATATGCAGAATACTCGGAGCCACATCGGCCAGAATGCCGTCCTTAACCTTGGCGCCCTTGTTTTCTGTAACATAGATAAACGGCACAGGGTTGAGTGAGTGAGCAGTATTCGGCGTGTCGTCGGCGTTCAGTGCGTGGTCAGCGTTGCCGTGGTCGGCTATGATGATCGTTTCGTAGCCCGTCTCGTTAGCTGCAGTGATAACATCTTTCACACACGCGTCGACAGCCACCACAGCCTTCTCTATAGCCTCATAAACGCCGGTGTGGCCGACCATATCGCCGTTGGCGAAGTTCACAACGATGAAGTCGTATTCATTTTTCTTGATCGACTCTACCAATTTGTCCTTCACTTCGTAAGCCGACATCTCGGGCTTGAGGTCATATGTGGCCACTTTGGGCGAAGCCACGAGAGTGCGGTCTTCACCCTCGTAGGGAGCTTCGCGTCCGCCGTTGAAGAAGAATGTAACATGGGCGTACTTCTCCGTTTCTGCGGTGTGCAGTTGGCGTAACCCTTTGCTGCTGATGTATTCGCCGAGAGTGTTGTCCACATTCTCTTTGGGGAAGAGAATACCCACGCCCTTGAAGCTCGCATCGTAGGGCGTCATGCAGTAATACTTGAGCCCGGGGATAGTATTCATGCCCTCCTCAGGCATATCCTGCTGAGTGAGGACTACAGTCAGCTCCTTGGCGCGGTCATTGCGGAAGTTGATGAAGATAACCACATCGCCCTCTTTGATAGTGCCGTCGACATTAGCGTTAATCAGCGGCTCCATGAACTCATCGGTGTTCTTGTGGTCTTCGCTGTCGGAGTCGTAGCAGAATTGCACGCCCTCCACCATGTCGGCAACCTCCTTGCCTTTGCCGTGAACGAGCTGGTCGTAAGCAACCTTGACACGGTTCCAGCGCTTGTCGCGATCCATGGCGTAGAAGCGGCCTATGATTGACGCTATCGCAGCCCCGTTGTTGTCGCAGTGGGCGGTAAGCTGCTCAATGAAGCCCTTGCCGGAACGGGGGTCGGTGTCGCGTCCGTCCATGAAGCAGTGAACGAATGTATGGCCGTCGAGTCCGTACTCATGCGCGATCTCTACGAGCTTAAACATGTGGTCGAGGCTTGAATGCACGCCGCCGTCGGAGGTAAGCCCCATCAGATGAAGGTTTTTGCCGTTCTCTTTTGCGTAGGTGTAGGCCTCTTTGACCTGCGGATTCTCGCGGATAGAGCCGTCGGCGCAGGCACGGTTGATTTTCACAAGGTCTTGATATACTATGCGCCCGGCACCAATGTTAAGGTGGCCGACCTCGGAGTTACCCATCTGGCCGTCGGGCAGACCCACATATTCGCCGCTCGCTTGCAGCTGCGAGTGGGGGTAAGTAGCGTTCAGCTGGTCGATAAACGGGGTGGGAGTCTGGCTGATCACATCGTCTTTCTTACCATCGCCGATGCCCCAGCCGTCAAGAATCATGAGGAGAGCTTTCTTTGCCATATTATGATAATGTATTTATGAGTTTACGTTATGAAATTAAGATAATCTATTTCTGAGTGATGTTGATGACGCTCTTTGCCCCATTGGCCGAGCGCAGAGTGATGTGGGCGGTGCGGTCAGTGAGGGTGTTGTTGGGCTCCATGTTGAAGTAGACGGTGTGAGTGCCGGCAGCATAGGACTGTTCTGGCACGCTGAGCCACTCATCGCTGGACGAGAGGGTAGCATTGTCGTAGAGCGTGAACGCAATGCTGTCGGTTGTGGTAGAACTTTCCACAACCTTGCTGAAAACAGCGCCCTCGCGTAGGTCTTCGTTGGTAAATGTGGGCGCGGGGGTGAGTATTCTGTGGTAATACAGCTGCACATAGACCATAGTCGACCTGTGGCCGTTAGCAACGAAGTCCACAGCGGTTACACGCCTCTCGCTGCTGTTGTTAACATCGAAAACCACAGGCACTTTGATGCTCTCGATGCCGCCATAGACATATTTAACGTTCTTGGAGAGGGTAGAGCTGCCGTTTTCAGCGAAGCGCAGCCAGCTGGCGTCGGTGCTGGCGTCGAAAGAGTCGGTGGTACGCACACGAATGGTGTCGCCGCTTTGGTCAGCGTAGACGTATTGCACCACACCGCTGCCGAGGTCGGAGTCAATGCCGAAGTAGTGGAACGTGTCCTCGTCAGAGCTGCAGCTACCCAGCCCAAAGGCGACTGCAAAGGCTGCAGTCAGGGAAAAAATCTTTTTCATATAGTTTTAAGCTTTGATGTATCGGTACCGTTGGCGAACAAAGTTGTTCAGTTTGCAAAGTTAATTGTTTTTCTTTGTGTAGTAACTATTATTTATCATCTTTTAATATTGCGTAATAAGCAAAACTGCAAATTTTTGCATACCTTTGCTGCCGAAATACACCTTATTTATATATATGAATATAAAGAAATTATTGTCAAGCCTCTTATTAGTTGCCGCTATGACCATCGCGCCCCACCGCGCAGCGGCACAGGCTTCCTATAAAGCACCCCAGCTTAACGAAAAGCACATGGCCGCTCTCGGTTTGGGCAAGCATAAGTTTCAGAAACGAGCCGACGGCGTATGGCAGGCCGACAACGGCACCACAATCTACTCCTCCCACCCTCATGCAGACGACATAAAAGGCTTTGCCGGCCCCACGCCGCTCTTTATCGCCGTCGGCAAGAACGGAAAAATCACCGCCGTCGCACCCGCTCCCAACGGCGAGACATCAGACTTCTGGGAACTGGTGCAGAAAGCTCGGCTCTTCAATTCGTGGAACGGGCTGACGCCGGCAAAGGCTGCCGCAAAGAAAGTAGATGCCGTCAGCGGAGCCACATTCAGCTCCACCGCAGTGATCAATACCGTCAAGGCTACAGCTAAGGCAATCAAGAAATAATCAATCATATTCCCAACGATGAAGACAACCAAACTAACCCTCATCATTGCGCTGCTCGCCATGACTTTTGTCGGCGCGACCGCAGAGAAAAAGGCCGATTTCTGGTCGGTAGTCAAGAACCGCACATCAGTGCGCCAGTGGCAGGATAAAGCTGTGCCCAAGGCCGACATCGAAGACCTCCTGCGCGCAGGCATGGCCGCCCCTACGGCAGTCAACAAGCAGCCGTGGCGCTTCCTCGTGCTCACTGAGCCGGCGGCACGCAAGGCGCTGGCTGAGAAAGTAGACCAAGGCCGTATGTTCAGCGAGGCTCCCGTGATGATAGTCGTGTGCGGCGACATGAGTGCCGCCCTCGGCGGAGAAGGACGCGACTATTGGATACAGGACTGCTCCGCCGCCACCGAGAACATACTGCTCGCCGCCACAGCCAAGGGGCTCGGCGCAGTGTGGACAGGCGCCGCTCCGGTGCAGAAGCGCGTTGAAAATCTGCAGAGCGCCCTGTCGTTGCCGCAGGACATCGTTCCTCTCAATGTAATACTGCTCGGCTACCCCAAAGATACTCCCACCCCTAAAGATAAGTGGGACCCCAGCAAGATACACTGGGAAAAATGGTAGTCCTAAGGACTGTTTTGTGTCGACAAGCGCGGCGGCCGCGTTTATAGATGCAAATCTTCCTTTTAGGAGTACGCTTGTCTAAAGAAATATGGTCGTTGCGACCATAATCATCGAAACAAATTACCCGTTACGGGTGCGAAATACGCCTGCAAGTCCTTGCGGGCGTATTCTAATTTGTCAGCCCAGAGCTCAACCGAGTTCTGGCCCAGAATATCCGTAACATATTTTACAGAAAGAAAGGGAATACCGCACTTTTGGCACACCCACGCCATAGCGAAGGCCTCCATGTCCACCGCATCGCAGCCGAGGTCTTCCTCTGCGCTCATAACGAAGTTGTCGCCCGTGTTGACAGTAATCGTTCGGTCGCTCGCCACGCCCCTTATGACGCTCCGGATGTCATGGGCATAGCTGAGGCCGCTCATATCTATCTCGCGGCAGCTTTTTACGAGGGGCAGGCGGTGCATATCGCGGTCGATAAAGTGCCGACACACCAGAATGTCGCCCACATTGTGGCGGTAGGTGCCCACAGTGCCGATGTTGAGCACCCTATGGGGCTTATGCTCGGCAATAGCGAGGGCGAGGCCGCCGGCTGCCTGCGTCTTGCCTACACCAACCACCACCTCCACTATCTCATGCGCCTCGCTGCCGCAACGCTCGTCTTGCAGCCCTGAGGGCTGTTTTATATCGCCCAGCGGTTCTGCTTGCTCTCTCTCTTTGTTGTATATCGAGGGGAGCGCAATCCGCTCCTCTTCTAAGGCGTATGCCGCAAGTATCTTCATTTCGCTTTCTTTTAGTCATTATATGCCGTCAAAGCCGCAACGCTCAGTGTCCGTGTGTCATAATGTGCCGCAAAGTTAACAATAAATATCGTCTCCGCCATCCGAAAATAAGTAACTCACGTTCCGGAATGTCGTTATCGCTGTGCACAATCCCCTTAAAATTAGACCTTGCCTTCTTTATCTCGCATCTAACTATCTCAAAAATTACATCTAATATCGCCAAAACTGCACCCAACCGCGCTGAAATTTTACCTAACCCCCTCGAAATTCGTAGAAAAGGCCTCCGCGCGCGATTTTTGGGCCTCGGCGTTTGTTTTTTCATCGTGA
>JAFLUU010000054.1 GCA_022508585.1 Prevotellaceae bacterium
TTTTTTAGAAATTCTTATATGATTTTTTAAAGTTTCACGATGAAAATACAAACGCCGAGGCTCAAAAATCGGACGCGTAGGCCTTTTCTATGAGCTTCGACGAGGTTAGGGGCGCTAAGGAGGAGATTAGGGAAAAGTTTTTACGACATTAGAAATAGTTCCCACGCATTAGCCTATAGTTTCTTTGCGGGAAGATATTGCCCTCGCAACTAATTTGTATTGCGAGCCTACCTTTTCAGAAATTTAGAACGACAAACTATTGTTCAACACCCATTATATCCGTATTGTCGAACTGAAGAGAGAGACAGACCTTGCCATTGCTGGCGGCGAGATAGACATAGCGAAACGACAGCCCCTCATCTTTCAGCCGCTTGAGGGAGACAGAGTTGATGATGTCCTCCTGCAGTTGCTGGTGGAGCTTTTTCTTTCCGTAATCTATGGCTTCGGGCGTGTAAAGGGAGTCATCCATCGTGTGATAGTAGACCAACGTATGCGTGCGGCGGTTATAGTGCATTGAGTCGAGCACTACTCCCGTGGTGATGTTGCGCGGCATACGACGGCGCTCCTTCTTTACCATCTCGGCGCACTGCTCCTCCAATGTGGCGCGGTGGCATGAGGGCATCAGAAACGACATACATATCACCAACAGCGCTATTAGCTTTATCTTCTTCATTTTTCTAAAAAATAATCTATTGTTTTGCAACTCCGAAAAGGCGATGCCACTCAGCGAACCGAGCAGCCCCTTCCGTGCCGAAGCGAAGCAGCGACGCGTGAGCCTGTTCAAAGATGAGTTCCTCGGCAGGGCGCGACTTGGAGTAGAATTTATCGGCATAACACACGAGTTTCTCCTCCGTCGTTTCGGGCAAATAATCTATTGGTTCGACATTCAGTCCATGCTCCACCACTGTGTGGCGCGTCAGACCGGTGCCGGTGTGGCGTTCGCAGATGCGCGCTTCTGCCTCAAGCCCCAAAGCTCTGAGTAGCTGCGCTCCGACAAATCCGTGCATGAGATAGAGCAGCTCGCCGTGGCAATGAATGGAGGGCGCGTGAGTGGCGAAGATGCCTATGTCGTGAAGCAGTGCGCCGCGGAGTAGCAGTGCCCTGTCGAGATGCAGTTCCGGATGGGCGGCAGCGCAACGCAGTGCCATGCCGGCGACCTGCCAACTGTGGCGAAGCAGTAATATTCTTTGCTCACCGCCAATGGGATAATATTTGTCTATAATAGATAATGTATTCATGTGCTCTGGAGCAAGAGTGGAGCTTTTCACGGCTGCGAAGTTACTACTTTTCATACAAATCGCGTGTAAACAGAAATATTTTTCGGGATTTGCTTTGGCCGTTTCGGCAGAATGTACTACTTTTGCACCGCGTTTGAGGAAAATACATGGCTATCCGAGCGATGCAACTCCGAAAACGTAAGGATGCGTCCTTAGCTCAGTTGGTAGAGCAGCTGACTCTTAATCAGCGGGTCCAGGGTTCGAGTCCCTGAGGGCGTACAAAATAAAAGCTTCTTCGATTGAAGGAGCTTTTATTTCGCGAAAAGCAAAAATTATGTCTTACTGAACAACATTATCAAGGAGCAAACTCATCGCCTCGTCGCTACTCATGGCGACGCGGGTGGGGCACTTTATGGTCTGAACGAGACTTGACGGTGCACGCTCTTTGACGTATTGTTTGTTTGTAAGGTTTCAATCCTGCGAGATTTACCTATCACTCCGTGCGCTGCCCTCTTAGGCGGCGCGCGATGATGCTTGTTGTTATCGCAGAGGCCAAATGTGGTCTCCGCAATTAGTTTGACTTAATTTTTGCTTACCATTATGATTTACACATTCCAACTTAGAAACACAAAGACCGGCGAAACTGCCGAAATCGAAGCTCCTGCACACTGGCCCCTGGAGGCTCTAAGCCCGAAAATCAAAGTTGCGATGCACCTGCCCTACAATGACTACGAGGGACACTGGTTTCACGCAAACGGCAGGCTCTATATGACCGACGCGAATGTTGAACTCTCCTACGAGTGCTGGGGTAACCGCTGGCCGTGCGGCTGGAGGCACGGCTACAGCGAGCATATACAAATCCGGCAGATGTTTACAACGCTCGGTTTCGCTGTATGCTACTCACAGAGAGACGAACGGATACACTGTACCCTCATTGGGCGAAGAGCTTAGAGACTCTTCGCCCAATAGCCGGTGTCATCGTGAAGACTTGCGAGCGCAAAGGAGAGTATATTTGCAATATTCGCAAGGCGACTTATTGCTCTTTGCTGTCGTGCCGCCGGCCATCTGCACAAATTCGTCGGTGCCGACCATTGGGAAATCTTGCGTATAAAGGATTTGGTCGACCAAAGCAAGCAGCTTAGCTTCAAACTCTGCTTTTATAGCATTGAAATCTGTCAGCGGATTGGCTCCCAGAAACAATCGGGGGTCGAAAGAGTCCAGCCCCTTTTGCGTATATAACAGAACGGGGTAAAACGATGCGGCGCTATGGATAAACCTTTGCATCTCCTTGTCTTCACTCGCCGCGAGGCTGTAGATTAGCGTCTGGAGAAAATTGCCTCCTGCAGTCTGGCCGACATAAAAAAGTTCGTCGAGCGTTTTGGCTTTCATGTTTTCCGCATGAAACTTACCGGTCTTGTAATCCACAACACGGACTGCGCGCAATCCGTCGTGCGAGTCAAGCACCGAGTCCATGCGATCTATGCGTCCGCCAATCCTAACAGGCATACCGCGCACTTCGGCCTTATAAAAGACATCACGCTCGCAAGTAATAATGTTCAGACCGGGAGTATTCTCATCGTTCTCGAGAATTTTCTTCAGATGTTTGCGCGCCACCCCGGCCTCCACCCTATGTTCAGCCCGCTTGTAGTGCTCTTTTTCGTCATTGCCGTGCCGAGTGCGGTAATCTTCGTTCATCATTTCAAACGCCTCGACTATTGCCCGCCTTATACCGACCGGATTTGTGCGAAAAGCCTTGATTGCCTCCGGAGTGAGGGGCTTGGTATAATTGTCTGTGATATTCTTATACGCCACCTCTGCCGAATTATGTATTAGCGTGCCAAGTTCATTGCCTTGCAGGAGAGTGTCATCGGTGTCGGGCTCCGGCACACGCAACATATAGCAAATATAAAATTTGGCTGGGCAAGTAAGAAAAGTCTTGACAGCAGAGGGCGAAAGAGTTGCGACATTATTGTCGTTTGTTTGCTCTTTCAATATATCGGCATAGCATTTATCCGGCAACAGATCGCGCAAACGTCGATAAGCCTGCGCACTCGTAATGACTTCGGGGAGCGCAGTGCTATCGGCAAGCCTGCGGCGCACGGTGTCGAAACGCTTGCTCACAAGCATCTGCATGACAAAACGCGACATGGTCTTCTGTCCGTTGGCTGTCTGTGCGTCGCAATAGAGAATTGTTACGCGATGGGCACGACGCAATAGGCGGAAAAAATTATAAGCAAAGATTTCCGTCTGCTCGTCATTAGTTGGCAGTCCGTAATACTTGCGCAAATAATATGGGAGAAAAGATTTATCTTTGCCTACCTTGGGAATTACTCCCTCTTCTACGTTAAGAAATAATATATTGTCGAAGTCAAGTGCGCGAGTCTCGAGAACTCCGATAATCTGAATGTCGGTAATGGGTTCGCCGTGGAAAGGAATACTGATTGTGCCGAGGTGGCGCAACAAAAGATTGCGCAACGTGCGGAATTCTTGCACATCTGCCAGCGTCCCGTCGGCTATAAGTTGCCTAAACTTGACGACTGCAAGGCGCGACTGGTAGGCTGATTCTATGGCGAGCAGTTCATGCCATGGCAGATCAGCTTGCGATGTATCATGTTCGTCCTCTATAGTTGAGACGTGCAGGCTGTTGTCAATATAATCGAGCAATGATTGCAGCACGGCATCAAAGTCCGACGCATCATCACGTTTATCACGCAGACGACGAACAATATCTGCATAAATGCGGGTATTGCGCAACGGGAAGCCTTTGGTAATATTCACGTTATCAGCCATCTGAGGCGGTATAGCGAAAACTACATGCTCCAGCTGGCTCTCATTACAAATGACGATAGCGGTACGTTCGCCTTCATGGTGATTTGCCAGCAGCCAATCGTAGACATAACGAGCCTGCGCGCTATCTGATGAAGCCGCGACGATTTCTATTGGTTCTCGGGCGTCATTATTGCTGTCTTCGTAGAGTCCGCCAAGATTGTCAAGGCTTTTTGCTTCGTCACGCCAAATGTTTTTACGAATATTGCCATAGACATTTATACTGTCCTCATCTTCATCAAAAGCGCGATCGTAATCCCAATAAAAAAGTGCGAGATTATGCTCTTTCATCTTGGTCATCAGCTGGCGCTCCACGGCAAGCAGACGATTGAAACCGATAAAGACATATTTGCGCCCGACAATACGCGAAACGAGATCATCAAAATTTTCCACCACCTGACGATAACGTGCTCCCTCCAAAGCACAACCGTCCTTGCGAAGGGCTTCTGTTAATTGTCGGTGGATTTCCGGTAATTGTCGCCATAATATTTCGTAATCCTTACGGAAACTATCCTCATCCTCCTGCACAAATTCTACATTTCTGAACAATCCGCGAAGACGCTCTTTCACCTCTTTGTCGAGCTTACTCTCATCAAAATGGCGTGCCTCCATTGAATTTTGCAACATTTTATGGACAGAATATTCTTCCGCACCTTTTTCTATATTATTAAAGTCGGCTATAAGTTGTCGCCCCCAACCATAAAAAGCATCGAGAGTGAGTGTTGTCTTATAATTCTCACTGAAAATTCTGTACAAAAGACAAGTAGACTTTATCTCGTCAGCAGGACGTAAAGAACAAAGCCGCTCAAATAAGTCAGCGATAGTAATACATTGAGGCGCATAGATAGGACGCTCTGTTGCAAGCTCACCTAAATAATCCCGCACGAAGATTCCTGCCCTGCGCGTAGGAAGCACAAAAACTACGTCTTGAAAATCACCATTAAAACGAGTAAACAAGTCGTTTACTACATATTCAAGAAATTTCATAGCCTAAATCTTTACCAATTCGCCATCAAATCCATACCACAGATAGCCTTCCACATCAGTATACCCCATCTGATTAAATAACTCCATATATTCTTTTACCTGCCGCGAATACTTTTCATGATTTTGCTTGCCAAATTTGAAATCAAGCACGACAATTTTTCCTTCGCGCATCATTACACGATCAGGGCGTAGCTCTCGTCGAGGCATAAGAGCACGTTTTCCTGCAGGCTGTGCCTTCCATTTTTCCATTTCATCAACAAAATCTCTCTTTGGACGCATAATACCTACTTCGCGCAGGACTTTCCATCTTCCACTAAACCAATCTGACATTTTAGGATTGCACCAAACCCTTTCTATTTCCTCTAATATTGCATCCACCTCCGAGCGCGATGTTATCAAACTACGCAAATAAAAATCCTCTACAACTTTCCTTGCGTCCGTGATAGTCTCAATATTAGCAAAGATATCGTGTCTCAAATTACCAGTGTTAATACGAGTGTCTAAACTCTCAACTGCCTCAAAGCCAGACTGTATATAATTGATAGATTCTTGTGACTGACGGAAGCGAATAACTTCATCATTACTACAAAAACAATAATCAACACAACTATCACTCTTACAAATATATTCAAATGGAGACAATACTTCTTTCTTACGATCAACAATTACGCCTTTTTCTCCCACATTAAAATTTTCTTTACTTACATAGGCATATACGAGATTACCTACCGTTTGGGGATCATCAGAATCTGTTGTATTTGATATAGAGGTATAAATATAAAGCTGATCAGCCGCACGAGTAAGAGCTACATATAACAAATTAAGACTATCTACACGTTGTGCCTGCAACTCTTTATCATACACTATATTGTATTTTGTCTCTGCCATACCTTTCTGTTGAGCTGCAGGAATAATATTTAGTAGTTTAACAGCGTCATCGTCGCAAGATTCATATTCCGCCTTGCACCATAACATTGAGCCAGAACGATCTTTGTTTAATTCCCAATCACAAAAAGGAACAAAAACATATTTACTCTCCAATCCTTTAGCTGTATGGATTGTCATAATACGCACACCATCAGTTACAGAAGCAGGAATAGCCTTCGCGTAGAGCTGTTCATCCCAATAACAAAGAAAACTCTTAATATCAGAGCCATAAGTTGCCACAAAAGCTGCGACTTCATCTAGAAAGCTATTTAGATAAACCCTGTCATTAAAACGCATATTGCCATTATCATCGAACAAGATGAGCTTTACAATTTGTTCCGCCATCTCACAAAGTGGCAGGCGTATTAAATCTTTACTTAAGTTCTCAACATACAAATTATGAATCATTAAAAATGTAGCAGACAGCTTATCATTATTTGCAATGACCTTCATCGCATTTACAACAGCCTGCACAGACCAGCTACTTTCAAGCAAAAAACTATCATTAGAGCACAAAGAAATTCCATGCTTCTCAAATCCGCATTTAACATACTGTTCTATGATTTCACGTGCCTCTTTATTATAACGAACTAAGATTAAAATCTCGCTCATATCGACTCCGCTATTTAAAAGCTCGACAATATCCAGGAACATCCTCTGAACATTTTCAGCTCTAACCTCCGTACGCGAGGGATAATCGTTATCTTTTTTGCTTCGGCTATTTGAATATTTACGCGTAACGACTTGTACATATCCAACATTAGCGTCAGCCTTATTACAATAATCCGCTATGGACCAATTATCGGTCAACTCACGATAAATATCCTTAAACTTATAAGCATAACCATTCTCTGCGCACAACCAGTCAAAAAACTGCAAATTAAACTTTACCACTTGTGCCTGACTACGGAAGTTCTTGCGCAACGGTATGGTCTGCACGTAATTATATATGGTATCTTCACCCATATAAACAACTGCACTATCGTATTTACTTTTCTCGCCTGCCTTCATCAACCCCTGCATTATACTATAGTCGCCGTTACGCCAACGATATATACTTTGCTTGACATCACCCATAATCAGCGTAGTACCACCAGAGGCAAGAATTTCACTTATCAGCTCACGGAAGACAGCCCATTGCAGCGAAGAAGTATCTTGAAACTCGTCAATCATTATATGATTATAACGAATTCCTGCTTTCTCCAGGATAAAATCTGCATCACCGGGCTTAAGAGCCGTATGCAGCACATAAGCCGTACGTGCCAGCAGAATAGCATTTGCTTCCTGCAAATTAAGATCGACATACTTCTTGACAAAGCCCATCATCGCGAGATCGTTGAGATAACGCGTCGTGATAACATACGACAAGTACACTCTGCGACATTCATTGCTAAGCATCTGCATTTCCAGCAATGTCTGCCGGATCTCTTCCGGGCGCGTGCTGATCTTTTTAAGGAATTTATCATCCATTAACCTCTCGGCATCTTTCTCACCGAGCCCCCGGAACGCATCATCACTATTCACCGTGCCACTAAACGTATCTCCTACTCTCTTTATAAAAGCATAATAATTTTTTCCACCATTGATTTCATTCTTAATCTTGCAATCACAGATTTTATTGTATAGGGCGTACATCGTTTTCACTCCGGGGTGCTTTCGCCAATCCACAGACTGCTTATAACGACGTATCTTATCCGGATTTAACACTATCTCACTCTCATCTTTCAGCACAGCCTCTTTCAGCAACTCCTTAGTCATTGCTATAAGGTTCTTGCGCACGTCCCAACTCTTTTCTTCGTCTAATCGCTCCTCGATATAATCTACAAGATAATTAAACGATGAGTCTTTATCAGCCTTCTTATCTGCATTCTCTCTATCCTCGCTTTTCATTACCTCGTCTACTGCGGCAGCAATCACATGATGACTGTCAAGTTCCACCCCGAAGTCAGCTCCAATCCCCAGCATATGAGCCATTCCCGTAAGCAATTGATGCAGAAAAGCGTCTATCGTCTGCACTTGCATCCCATCATAGTCCTCTAAAATGTTACGACATAACCGTCGTGCCTTTGCAGCCAGCGCATCATCTGTCAAACTGCGCCGCATAAAGCCACGTACCGTACTGACAAAGTCCGCAGTTGCTCTATTCCAACTCTTATCTTTAGAATTATTAGCTTCGCAATCAGAAATAGAATACAGCTGTCCCAAAATCCTCTGCTTCATCTCTGCCGTAGCCTTATTTGTGAATGTAACCGCCAGCACATGACGATAACCCCTATCGCCGGCTGTGTCCATCAATAACGCAATATAGCGTGCAGCCAATGTATAAGTCTTACCGGTGCCTGCCGACGCACTATAGACAGTCAGAGTTTTCATAATTTCGTCCATACCGAAAACCATAACAAATAATCCATCTGCAAATATACGCAAAAAAAGTATATTCGCACACTTACGATACAAATTGCCCCTGACGATGCACATTTTGCATGATCAGGGGCAAAAAATTATCCTACTTATCTACGCTGAACTTGTAGACGAGATGATGAGCGTAGGGCTTGTCCGGAGTAATGGTGGGATCATACCACCCTGGAATGTCTTTCTTGTTAGGAGAGTCGGGATACACCTGCGGTTCAAGGCAGATTGCGGTGCGTTGCTGGTAGGCAATGCCGCATTTGCCGGTAACCGTTCCGTCAAGGAAGTTGCCAACATACACTTGCAGGCCGGGCTGGTCTGTATAGACTTCAAGTTTGATGCCAGTGATGGGCGAAACGACACAAGCTGCAAGCCCATCGATATTGTTGTCGGTAGCGAGCACCCAATTGTGGTCGTAGCCATTGCCATTGCGCAGCTGTTCGTTGTCATCGTTGATTCGCGCTCCTATTTCAGTAGCGGTATTGAAGTCGAAGGGCGTACCGGCGACAGCTTCAATGCTGCCTAAGGTCATAAATGTACTGTCGACCGGAGTATACTCGCGAGCATTGATATAAAGAAGGTTATTGGTAATCGGGATGTTGGGGTCGCCGTTCAGATTGAAGTAAGCATGATTAGTCATGTTCACGATAGTCGGTGCATCTGTGGTGGCACTCATCTGAATGTCGATAGCGTTGTCCGAAGTGAGGGTATAAATTACCTTTGCCTCCACATTACCCGGATAACCATTGTCTCCGTCGGGCGAAGTGAGGGTCAGCTCCAATGTAGAGTCGTTCAGTTGATTAGCTGTGTAGACCTTGTATTGCCAACCGGTGGTGCCGCCGTGCAGCGAGTGGGGTCCATTATTGATAGTGAGCTGATAAGTGGAATCACCGAGCACGAACTGTCCCTTATCGATGCGGTTAGCGTAGCGACCGATGGAGGCGCCGAAATCACTCTTGTTGTTCTCGGGCAGATAGTCAGCGATGTTGTCGAAGCCGAGCACCACATCGCGCAGAGAGTCCTGCTTGTCGGGCACCATAACGGACACTATGCGTCCACCGTAGTTGGTGATGCACACTTCCATGCCGTTTTTATTCTTAAGCACATAGAGCGCAGTCGAATCGGTCTTAAAATTTTCCCGACTCAGCCCCGACAGAGTCATTTCAGCGGCAGGCTCACAATTACACGCCGCCAACAGCATTGAGCCGGCCATAACGAGAGCCGAGAAACCTATCTTGCAGCTTCTGCGCACATCGTCAGCCAGCGTAAAAGTCATTTTCTTTTTCACAATGTTGAGATTTTAGGTTTGTTAGGTTATAAAAACTCCGCATTTCCCCATCAGAGGAAATGCGGAGCGCATAGTTTTTTAATAGAAATCGTGAGGAGTAACCATCACTTTCTTCTCCTGACCGGCATTAGTAGCATTCTTGTCTGCCTGAGCCTGTATCAGCGGAGAGTATTTCACTGCCATCTTACGCATAACGCTTACGGGCGAGCCATTAACAGGCGCTTCAGTCAGCTCAGCGTCGGCCAACTTTTGAGTAAAGTTCCACTCGAACTGGAAAATATCGTCGCGCATATTGTCAGCGTCTACATCCACGCCCCTGCGAGCCGCATTGAGCGAGTGATTGATGTAAATCTCCCAGCGACGCTTGTAGAAGTGAGCCACAAGGCCGTGCCATGTGCGGCGAGCGTAGTCGCGCAGGGAGTGTCCCTTGAAGCCCCAAGTCGTAACGAGTGTGCGGGCGTTTACTTCGAAGTACTCCTTTTCTTCGGGGGTCTGTCCCCAAGAGCGAGCATCGTCAACCCACTTGTTGAAGGAGAAGTCCTTGTGCAGACCGAGCAGCAAGTCGAGGTCATCGAGGGTCTGGAGCATCTCTTTGGCCTTCTGCTCGGCAGTAGCAATATCGCGAGCGTAGCAAGCCTGCGAGAAGTCATTGCGCACGCAGTAGAAATAGGTACCTAAAACCTCGCGGCCTTGGTTTACTGCGTCGTAAACGAACAAAGCGTTGTCGGTCTTTTTAGCGGAGAGCAACTGCTGCCACACATTGAAGGCGAGCACATTGTCATTAGCCAGCTTAGCCGATGTTTTGTAGGGCTGGTTGTCCTTATTAAGGCGCGGATATTCCGTAGCCGTGTTAGGCGTGCCGGAATACTCCTTACCATTGATAATCTTGTAGTAAAGGTCGTTCCACGCAGTGCGGAAAGTGGTGTCTACTGTGCCGACATGGCGGTCAGCCAGCGCAGTGAGGAACTGCTCATCGGTGGGATAGTTCGTCCACGCCTTCTCGAAGAAGTATTCGTGCATCTCCGGGTTAATATCGAAGCCCTCGAGAGTGCAACCGAGGCCGCTGAAGTTAGAGCCGCCCTCCTTGTAGGTCGTCTCTACGCGGGTGCGTACCTTTTCAAACTCGGCATTGTAGTGAGTGTTGCCGCCGAAGTTGCCAAGGTAGCACCAGATGTAAGGCTGACCGTGGAACTTTTCATGCAAGCGCCAGATCTCCTGATATTCACCCCAATAGTCGAGCAAAATCATCTTGTCCTGCGGCACAGCGGTGAGGAATGCTTTCACACGCTCGGGCGTCCAGGTGCCTTTGTCGAAATAGAACATCCAAGCCATCTGCAGCCAGGTAGCTTCGGGGTCGACATCGGTCAGAGTGCCGTAGATACCCTTAGCCACATCGGCCAGATAGGCGGGATCCTCGGAGGGTAGTTTCATTTCATTGAACGGGTCGATGCCATAGATATGATCGGTGCCGAATTCCTTGATAACCTCGCGGATATAGCGGTGCTGGATTTCAGCAAAGAGGCTGTCCTGCGGATCAAGGAAGTAGCAACTGGTCTCATCGCGGAAGCCAGCCCAGTTATGCAGCTTGGTAATCTTTGCATTGGGGAATTTCTCGCGCAGAGCACCGGGCACATGGCCGGAGAAGCCGGGCAGAACGGGCTTCATGCCCAACTCGCGCTCGCGAGCCACAATCTTCTTCTGCAACTCCAGCTGCCCCTTGAGCCAACTCTGCGGCAGCGGGCCCTGCCACTTGTCGATGTTCGACATACGGTGCCACGGCAGGTGAGCCGGGCCGGTAAAGGACGCACGAGTATCCTCGTCGCTCATGCCAAGGCTTGTGTAGACGCGGTAAGCAATCTCCTCCGCACCCGTATTGGCCAGCGGCATATTGATACCGTTGAGAGCCATCCAGTCAATGAAGCGCTCCCAGTCCGCCCAAGTGAACCAAGGCATCGTATAACCGAAGGTGCAGTAGTTAAGGAAGAAACGGGTGGGGAAACGCGCGCTCTGCGTGTGCTTCTTAGCCGCAGGCAGTTGCTGAGGCATCTCCACAGGGCTGGAGATGAGCCACGACACGGTGGTATTACAGTGATACTTGAAGTAATAGTTCAAGCCCACGGCCATAGCTTGGGCGTTGCTGCCCGTAATGTAAGCCTTGCCACCCTTAGCCTCGACGGTGTAGGTCTCACCCTTCTGTTTCTTCTGCTTAAAGACGAAGTTGCTCTGGTGTTGCGGGGCGATACGTCCCACAAGGTCGTAGAGCGCCTGCTCATCCTTGGTTACAGCCGACATAACGGCACTCACTGCCAGCATGGCAATCATCAGTTTAATTTTTTTCATTAGCTTTTTGTTATTGTTTTTAGAAAATCAGATACGCCTGAATCTTCACATTAAAATGATTATACTCGGCAAATTTAATAATTATTTTTCATGTTTTATGCAAACTCAACGAGAAAAAGCGAATTTTCATTAAAATCCGGAGCATTCGTCATACAGATTTTTCGGAAACATAACTACCTAACTGCCATAAACCACCCACAGCGCGCCAAACATCGTACAGCCATTACCCACCAGCGTACTATCATTATCAAACCTCGTCAAAACCTCACCGTATCTTCATCTAATTGTGCGGAATGTCATCAAAGTTTTACCTTACCCCCTCGAGGTTCGCAGAAAGGCGCAGCCTTCGCGACCTGTACGCGAGCCGCAGTAGCACAGTTGCTGCAGGCGGTGTGCGAAAAGCGCAGGCGAAACAACAGTTGTCGTGAACGTCGCTCTTAGAGCGGTGCACGAACAAAACAACTGCGAGAGCGAAGCGGCCAACCCCGTAGGGGTCGCGAGCCGGAGCCGCATCGTCACGCCGAAAGGCGTGGGGGCGGTAAGCGAAGGCGAGAGCGTAGCGGCAATTGTCGTGCGGACTCACACAAAAAGCCTCCGCGCGCGATTTTTGAGCCTCGGCGTTTGTTTTTTCATCGTGAAACTTTAAAAATTCATATAATAATTTCTAAAAAACCTTATAAGAATTTCTGGGAATTTATATAAGAATTTTTGAAA
>JAFLUU010000055.1 GCA_022508585.1 Prevotellaceae bacterium
TAAGCAGGTGCTTACTCATCATCTCTGCTACAATCCGTTTCTCGCATTCTATCATTTCATCCTGAATCCGGGCAATACCTTTTTTTCAAGAGTCTCGTTGCCTTCTATTTTTGTCAAATAATAAAGTACATTAAGGGCTTCTTGTGCAGCGAGGAGGAGGTTTAGTGGCGCAAGAAGGGCTATGGGAAAGGTGGGGAGAGGATTCTGTGCTGCTTGAACGATTATTTAACCTGCGCTTTCGCTCTGCAGATTCTCTCGCTAATGTTAAAGGGAGAGTTTGAAGGAATTTTGGGGCAGAGGGAAAAGTGTAGCAGAATATAAATGTGGCTTCGAGGTGGGGCTGTGTGGTGTTTTTTTTGTAATTTCGCAGCCGTAACGGCTGTTTTATGCGCGACCGGCGCAGCCGTAATGGTGTTTAAGAAAATATAAACGAAGTAAACGATAATGATTACGTTTTTTAAGACTGCAACGAGCAGCATTATTGCTGTGCAGAGCGCTTGCAATACACTGCCGACGGAGAGTGTGGAGGCGCTGTGCTGGCTCTTTGGAGCACCCGTCACGGGTGGCTCTCTCTCCGAGGCTGGTTCGCAAGCGATTGCGGAGGTCGTGATGAGCAAGGTGGACGGTTGTTTCGTCGGGCCGCGCCGTGAGATGATTACGCCGTGGAGTACGAACGCTGTGGAGATTACTCAGAACATGAACATCGAGGGTGTGGAACGCATCGAGGAGTTCTTCCCCGTGGAGAGCGAGAATGCGGACTACGACCCGATGCTGCAGCGTATGTACAAGGGTTTGGACGCCCACATCTTCGACATCGACATCAAGCCTGCGCCTATTCAAATCATCGAGGACATCGAGCAGTACAACGAGCAGGAGGGTCTGGCTCTCTCGCCCGAGGAGATAGACTATCTCCACAAGATCGAGGGACAGCTCGGGCGCAAACTGACTGACTCGGAGGTGTTTGGCTTTGCGCAAATCAACTCCGAGCATTGCCGCCACAAGATCTTCGGCGGCACATTCATTATCGACGGCAAGGAGATGCCCTCTTCGCTCTTTGCCATGATCAAGAAGACCACCAAGGAGAACCCTCATAAAATTCTCTCCGCCTATAAGGACAATGTGGCCTTTGCGCAGGGGCCTGTGGTGGAGCAATTTGCGCCGCAGGACCAGAGTACGAGCGACTACTTCGTTATCAAGGACATCGAGAGCGTCATTTCGCTCAAGGCCGAGACGCATAACTTCCCCACCACGGTGGAACCGTTCAACGGCGCCTCCACCGGCACCGGCGGCGAGATTCGCGACCGTATGGGTGGCGGCGTTGGCTCATGGCCTATCGCGGGTACGGCGGTGTATATGACTTCTTACAGCCGCCTGCAGGATAATATGCAACCGTGGGAGAGCATCCTGCCCGTCAGGGAGTGGCTCTATCAAAGCCCCGAGCAGATTTTGATCAAGGCTTCCAACGGTGCGAGCGACTTCGGCAACAAGTTCGGCCAGCCGCTCATCACCGGCTCCGTGCTTACCTTTGAACACCAAGAGAACGGCGAGCGTTATGGCTACGACAAGGTGATCATGCTCGCCGGCGGTGTGGGTTACGGCACCAAGCGCGACTGTCTGAAGAAGGAGCCGCGCAAGGGTAACAAAATCGTGGTGGTCGGTGGCGACAACTACCGCATCGGTCTCGGCGGCGGCTCGGTTAGCTCCGTCGACACGGGGCGTTACTCCAACGGTATCGAGCTTAACGCCGTGCAGCGTGCCAATCCGGAGATGCAGAAGCGCGATTACAACCTTGTGCGCGCTCTGTGTGAGGAGGATATCAACCCTGTGGTCTCTATTCACGACCATGGCTCTGCCGGCCATGTGAATTGCCTCTCCGAGTTAGTGGAGGAGTGCGGCGGCGAGATTGATATGAGCCGTCTGCCCATTGGCGACAAGACGCTGAGCGCCAAGGAGATCATTGCCAACGAGAGTCAGGAGCGCATGGGGCTCCTTATAGACGAGCAGCACATCGAACATGTGCAGAAGATAGCCGAACGCGAACGCGCCCCGATGTATGTGGTGGGCGAGACCACGGGCGACGCCCATTTCGCTTTCCGTCAGGCTGACGGTGTGAAGCCGTTTGACCTCGATGTGGCTCAAATGTTCGGCCACTCGCCCAAGACGGTGATGATCGACGAGACTGTGGAAAGAAAATATGAGAATGCAATATACGAGAACGGCAAAATAAATGAATATTTAGAGCAGATGCTCCAGTTGGAGAGCGTGGCGTGCAAGGACTGGCTGACTAATAAGGTTGATCGCTCGGTTACGGGCAAGGTTGCGCGTCAGCAGTGCCAGGGCGAGTTGCAACTGCCCCTTAGCGATGTGGGTGTGGTCGCGCTCGACTACCGTGGACGCAAGGGCATAGCCACTGCGCTCGGCCATGCGCCGCAAGCAGGGCTTGCCAAGCCCGAGGCCGGCTCGGTGCTCTCTGTGAGCGAGGCTCTGACCAACCTTGTGTGGGCTCCGCTGGAGGATGGACTCGACAGCGTGTCGCTCTCGGCTAACTGGATGTGGCCTTGTCGCTCACAGAAGGGCGAAGATGCTCGCCTCTACAAGGCTGTGGAGGCGCTGAGCGACTTCTGCTGCGCGCTGAAAATCAATGTGCCTACGGGCAAGGACTCTCTCTCCATGAGTCAGCAGTATCCCAATGGCGAGAAGGTGATTTCGCCGGGTACGGTCATCGTTTCTGCCGGCGGCCAGGTGAGCGATGTGCGCAAGGTGGTGTCGCCTGTCATCAAGAATGACCCCAAGACCACACTACTGCACATCGACTTCAGCTTCGACAGGCTTCGCCTCGGCGGTTCGGCCTTTGCGCAGAGCCTCGGCTATATTGGCAGCGATGTGCCTATGGTTGCTAACGCCGAGTACTTCCGTGAGGCGTTCAATGCCGTGCAACAGCTCATCGATATGGGCTTGGTCAAGGCCGGCCACGACATTTCTGCCGGCGGCCTCATCACTACATTGCTGGAGATGTGCTTTGCCAATGTGGAGGGCGGCCTCGAGATAAATGTCGACGGCTTTAAGGAGGCTGACCTCGTCAAAATCCTCTTTGCTGAGAATCCGGGCGTGGTAATCCAGATTGCAGATAAAGACAAGGGTGAGGTTAAACGCCTGCTCGACAACGCCGGAGTGGCGTTTGTGGAGATTGGCAAGCCTGTTGACGAGCGTCATATCCTTGTGGACAAGGATGGCATCACTCACCACTTCGCTATCGACTATCTGCGCGATGTGTGGTATCACACCTCCTACCTGCTCGACACGCGCCAGAGCTTTAACGGTCAGGCTGACGAGCGTTACAAAAACTACAAGGAGCAACCTGTGGAGTTTGCGTACAATCCCGACTTCACCGGCAAGTTCAGTCAGCTGGGTGTCAGCCCCGACCGCCGCGAAAAGAGCGGTGTGCGCGCTGCCATAATCCGTGAGAAGGGTACCAACGGCGAACGCGAGATGGCCTATGTGCTTCATCTGGCCGGCTTCGATGTGAAGGATGTTATGATGACTGACCTTATCAGCGGTCGCGAGACGCTCGACGAGGTTAACATGATTGTGTTCTGCGGCGGCTTCTCTAACTCCGATGTGCTCGGCTCTGCCAAGGGTTGGGCGGGTGCTTTTCTCTACAACCCGCGTGCTAAGGCTGCCCTTGACCGCTTCTATGCCCGCCCCGACACTCTTTCGCTCGGCGTGTGCAACGGTTGCCAGCTGATGGTGGAGCTTGGGTTGATTAATCCCGAGCAACCCAAGAGCAGCAAGATGCTTCACAATAAGAGCCACAAGTTCGAGAGCGGTTATGTGGGCGTTACTGTCCAGACTAACCGCAGTGTAATGCTCGGCTCGCTGAGTGGCAACAAGCTCGGCGTTTGGGTGGCTCACGGCGAGGGGCGTTTCAGCCTGCCGCTGCCTGAAGAGAAATACAATATCGTGTTGAAGTACAGCTACGAGGGCTATCCTGCCAATCCTAACGGCTCTGACTACTGCACTGCGGGCATTTGCTCGCCCGACGGGCGCCATCTGGCTATGATGCCCCACCCGGAGCGCGCATTCCTGCCGTGGCAGTGCGGCACCTACCCCAATGAGCGGATTGCCGACGATATGACGCCGTGGTTAGAGGCTTTTGTCAATGCTCGTCGCTGGGTAGAGCAGCACGCCGGTAAGGCATAATATTTAGATTTAAGATATTTAATATTAAAAAAGTCAGCAACCGAAAGCCGTAGAGGCTCGGTTGCTGACTTTTTGTCGTGAGTGTGGGCGAAGAGATGCTACTTCACCTGCACTTTTTGGTTGTTCACTATATAGATGCCGGCCGGCAGTGCGACGCTGGCGCTACCCTTCACGGTAAGACCCATCACGAGGCGACCGTCGAGGGTGTAAATGCGCACTGGCACATTATCCCCGCGAAGTTCGAGGCCATTGCGGCGCGTAGTGATGCTAATATCTTCCGCACCCTCGACTTCCGTAATGCCGGTTACATCGTCCGGATTGGCGATGAGGACTTCGCACGGCAACTTGACGAGGCTGAAGCCGGAGATGAGGGAGTTGCTGTAGGCCGGCAGGTTGTAAAGCACGCCGAGCGAGACTTCTGTCTCCCGTGGCACAGTGAATGTTACGCTACCATTGTTTAACGGTGCCGAAGCGAGGGTTGTGGTGATGTCTCTGAGCTCGGCGAGCTTGCTGCCGAGGCTTGCCACGAGCAGACAGTCGTCGGTATTGTCGGTGTCGTCGCTGATTGCTTCAAAACGGTAGACTCCAGCTGGCAATATCACGGTCTCATAAATGCTGCGGTCGCTGGCATTGTCGGCAAAGTCGCCCCACGATGTGGTGAAAGCGAGCTTGTTGCCATTTTGGGCGTCAACATATACGCCGGCGTCCTCCGTTGGCAAAATATCGCCCTTCCAAGTAGAAGCGGCGGTGCCGTTTTCCAGTGCGAAGTGGCTCCCCGGGTGAGCGGCATCGACATCTGTTGCCGTATGGCGGAAAGCCGCTTTGTAATTGGTGAGGTAATCGGCGGTGATGTCTACTTCATTTTCTATTGCGGAGGGAGTATTGATGCTGAGGCTGAACACTCCGTCCGATTTAACATAGTTAGTTCCGATTATCTGCTGGAAACCGCTGAGTTTGCCGTTCAACTTATTTGAAGTCTCGTCCTTAACGATGGTCGAGAGGTCATCAAACTTATAATAAGCGAGCAAACTGTTTTTGCTCTCGGCTTCTGCCACATCTTCAATGGGATTATTGCACACCGCAAGTAGCGCATCTCCTCTGAGACCGCTGCCCCAAATTCTTAGCTCGTCGATATTTGCCGACATCGGCGAGTTTTCGCCACCGATAATGAGCTCGTCCCATGCCGGACAGGTCAATACGGGCGAATAGGAGGCCATTTCCTCTCCGTCGCGCAAGAGATAGAGATGCGAACCGGTAAGTACTACTGCGTAGTGGTGCCATTCGTCGGCAATAACGAATCCTTCGGGCGAGCTAACAGCCTTCCCGTTCACATTTGCAGTCATTACGCCGTTTGCATCGGTGTTAAGCGAAAATGCTTCATTGTTTGTTCTCATCGCCCCCGCGTTTAACAATATCGACGGCTTCATCCACCATTCCACAGTGAACTTTGTCGTGCGCTCCGTGAAGGGAGTGGGGAGGATTAAGGCCTCGGCGCGGTTGCGGAAGTAGAGGCCGGTTCGCGAGTTCGCGCTGCAAACATACAAAGCATCGTGGAGATGCGAGGAAATGCCGTTCTCGCTGTCGGTAAAGCTGATGTCATAGCGCCCTACGGCTTTCGGAGAGAATGTCGTGGTGCCGCCGAGAATCAAGATGCGGTTTTTGTCGTTAGAAATCGTCCAGACGAGATTTTCCGAAGCCTTCTCGTCCGTTGTTATCAGCTCCACGGTCTCATAAGGAAGCACAACATTGGGAGCAACGCGGAAGGTCATATTATTATTGCCCGAGTTTATTTCTATTTCCTTGCTTAGGCTGACAGAGCCTGTGGCATTGGTGGCAGTAAGAGTGATGGTATATGTGCCATCGTCGGGAAAAATCGCCGAAGCGTTGTAGGAAGTCTGCGTTTGCTCGAGCAAAGACCCCGGAATAGTCCACTTATAATTCGTAGCCACGCCCTCCGACTTATTATATAAGGTAATAGGTTCGCCCGCAGCCTTGTCGGGTTGATAAATGTCGAACTCAACCGTTGGCAGAGGGGCGGCCTTTACGCTAATCGTGTCGCAGATTACCATACTGTTGCCGTCTATGTCGTAAGCCGTGAGCGAAAGTTTGTAATCTCCGGCCTTAGGGAACACAATAGACACCGTTTCCAGATTTTGCTTGTGCAATTTGGTGGAAGTCTCGTCCCATTTCCACGAAACTACGGAGCTGTTGATAATTGCCTTGGCCGTAATTTCTTGTCCTACGACAACGGCGGAGTCATTCACCACAAGCGCGACATTCATCGGCGCGAGACTGCCGTTAAGTATCGTCGTATCCGTCTCAAGCGTCGTCGGTTCGGAGCGAAGGTAGGTCGCGTGATGTCCATGAGCGGCATCGCGCAGTTTCTTGACGCCGTTGTCGTTTATTTCGTCCATCTTGTAGTAAGCAAGGAGGTCGGTTTCTGTCGAGGGATTGACCAGTTCTGCATTCATATCCTCTTGTATCTCGGCAGCCGTGCGCGCCTTTTTCCAGATGCGCACATCGTCTATCCAACCATTGATATAAGCGTTGTTAGAGCCGAACACAAATTCGCTGATAGCAGGCAAGCCGGAATAACCGCCCACATTCATCGTGCGCAGATAGGCGCCATTGACATAAAGGTTGATGCGCGAGCCCACAAGCGTTACCGCTATGTGGTTCCACTCGTTCAGTTTTATCGTATTAGCCGACGACTGCACCCTTTTGGTGCTGCTGTTTTCAAAACCGGCGGTGATGCGTGCCGATTGGTCGTAGTGAATCAAGAAAGTACCCCAGCCCGGGCCGACTTGGTGGCTGTTAGCCGTAAGAACATCGGGCTTAAACCAATATTCTATCGTTACATCAGACTGGGGAGCGCTAAAAACCCCCGGAATACTGAATCCGTTGTCCACGAAGTGGCGTGCCACATTTGCCGTTTTCTCGACCGCATAGTACACGCGCGCCTCGTTGGAGGGTTTGGAGTCGCCGGTGGAGTACATAGCCACCACCGAGTACGCCATATTAGGGTTCGCAATCCTGTAAGACGCCTCGCTCTTGGGCAGAACAGCCTCCTCCACGCCGTTTGCGAGCACCTTGTAGCTCTGTAGCTCGGCAGTGTTGACCGCAGGCTCGTCCCATTCCAAGAGATTGTTGCCCGACAGCGTCGCATTGCGCGGAGCGTTGTATGCTTCAGCCATAGCCGTGGCGCTAAGCAGCACCGTGCCGGTCTCATGGCTTACCTCGATAGGCTCAAGCGTCAGCGGCGTGAGCTCGCCGTCGGCGTTGTGAGTGTAATCAATTACCACACAGCTGTAAACCGTACCCTCGCCCTCGCCGGCAGTCTGCGGCTTGGCGTAAACGAAGTACTTTATCTTTGTACCGTCGGCAATCTCGCCCACAAGGTCGGTGATGTCGAATTGAATAGTCTTCGGCACGAGCAGCGCACCGTCGTTGAGACCTATATAGTTCGCCTCGCCGTCGGCAAAGGTCAGTCGCGTGAACTGTTTCACGACCTCCGGCTCCGTAGCATCGGGGTCGAGGCTGTAACCGACGGCAAAGCTCAGCTCAGAGCTCTTGGTGTAGTCCATATTGATTTGCACCACGCGCTCCATGGGGCGCTCCTCCGCATCTTTAGCCACCTGCAGACCCAAATCTATGTACTGGCCGCCGGCAGTCTGCTTCACATGAATCGCAATCAGGTTCTCGCCGTTGCGTTTCACGGCATTGCGTCCCGCAGTGCTGAAGTCAACCGTCTTATAGTCGGTCAGGTAGCCTGTAGCCGAGTAAACAAGTGTACCATTGAAGTATATTTCCACATCTTCGTCGTTGTAGAGAATCATACGCAACTTCTTGAGCTCATCTTCCGTGAGGTTGAGGCTCACACTCTTGCGCAGCCAGATGTCGGAGGAGGTCCAGCTCGTGCCATAAGTCATGTTGGCCAAGCCGTTCGCGCCGAATCCGGAGTTACCCGTGCGCCAGCCGCTGTCATCGAAATCCGTCTTGTTCCAGTCGCTGCCGGGCGCGGTGGTAGTGTAGCGCCAACTCTGCGGAGCGATGTTGGCCGTAGGCAGAACGAACTGCTCCTCCACTCCTTCGTGCTCTATCAGTTTGCGATTAGCCTTGTACAGGCGACCAATGTCCGTCTTCACCTCTCTATCGTAGGTCATAAGGCCGTTCACCTCTATCTCCACATCGGTCAGCTGCGTGTACACGGCGGCAGACAGCCCCTTGTAGGTCTTATAGTAAGCCAGCTTGCCGAAATAGTTGCACAGCGTGCTGTCAAACTCGTTGGCGCTGCTCACCGAGGCGTATCCCCAGCCGCTGCCCTGCCAGAGGTGTCCGTCAATGGCGTACTTCACGCCGCCATACTCGCCGTCGGCGGTAGCCTGTGGGCGCGTGGTTGTCGGAGCCGAGGGGGCAGGGTAGGGATGCACATCGTGAATGTCGCCATAGCCGTAGTGCGTCCAGCCCGAAGCCTCGTCGATTAGGCGAGTCTTGTCTAAGGAGCGCACCAAGTCCACGTATGTCTTGGTGTCATGCTGACCGCCGGCCTCATTGAATATCACCCAGTTGATAATCGAGGGCGAGTTATAGTGAGTGTTCACGAGCGCCGTCAGTTCCGGCGTAAACATCTTCGCATCGTTGCCCACGCCCGCATCTTTGGAGCCGCCGTAGTTCATCGACGGCATATCCTGCCACACAAGCAAGCCCAGCTTGTCCGTCCAGTAGTACCAGCGGCGCGGTTCCACCGTCAGGTGTTTGCGCGTCATGTTGAAGCCGTACTTCTTCGTCTGCACTATGTCATATTGCATCGCCTCGTCGGTCGGCGGCGTGAGGTTGCTCTCCGGCCAGTAGCCCTGGTCGAGCGGACCGCTCTGGAACACAAACTCATTGTTGAGCATCATGCGCCAGAAGCCGTCCTTGTCCTGCTCTATGTGTATCTTGCGCATACCGAAGTAGCTCTCCACCTCGTCTTTGCCGCCGCTCTTGTCCGTCAGCTCGAGTTTGAGGTCATAGAGGAAGGGGTGGTCGGGATTCCAGAGGTCGGGGTTGGCAATACTGAGCACAATGTCCTGCCCGCTCTGCCCCTCGCCTTCAGCCACCTTCTGCGAGCCGTGATAAGCCGTCGCCTTAATTTTCTGTACATTGTCGATGTCGCCACCGGCCACAGCGTTCACCGTCAGAGTCTCGGCGTCGATGTCGGGAGTGAGGCGGAAGTCTTTGATATAAGCCTTGTTCACTGCCTCTATCCACACCGTCTGCCATATTCCGGAGCACGCGGTGTAGAAAATGCCGCCCGGGTTGCGCACCTGCTTGCCGCGAGGCACCGACCAGCGGTCGGTAGGGTCGTAAACCTTCACCGCCACTTCGTTTTCAGCGCCCACCTTTACCTTATCCGTTATGTCGAAGGTGAAAGGGTCGTAGCCGCCGTCGTGGCTGCCCACCTGTTCGCCGTTGATGTAGACCGTGCAGCGCCAGTCCACCGCCTCGAAGTTCAGCAGCACCCTCTTGCCGCTCCATGCGGCGGGCACGCTGAAGTTGCGGCGGTACGCCATGCTCTCATAGTGCGTCTTGATGCCGCTCAGTGCGCTCTCCACGCAGTAAGGCACCAGTATCTGTTGGAAATCGCTCTTGGGGATTTCCGTCTCGTAGGTCGGCAGATAAGTAAAATCCCACAGTCCGTTGAGGTTCTGCCAATCTCCGCGCACCATTTGCGGACGCGGATACTCCGGCAGCGCATTGGTAGGGCTCACATCGGCGGCAAACCTACTCTTGATCGCCACATTGGCCATCTTCCAGTCCGCATTCAGGACAGAAGGCGCGGCCAGCATCATTGCCGCAGCTATCAGCAGCCGGCAAAGAAAGAGATTACGTTTCATATATTCGTTATTTTTAATGATTATGCGTTTGCGGCGCGTTGTTACGCAACAGCAAATATACGCAAAAGTCGTACATTCTGCATAATTTGTCATGCAGAAACTATTGCTTTTCGTTATTTTGCGCACGAAAAGACGACAAAATAAAATTCTTTTAGTAATTTAGCACTTAATAAACGCATAAAATTTCGCATAAACTTACACCTAATTATAAATATTAAGCATTATGAGTACAAAAACAAAGCGCTACTTCTTGCCGGAGAGCGAGATTCCCACACAGTGGTACAACATTCAGGCAGACATGCTGACCAAGCCGTTGCCAATGATTCACCCGGGCACCAAACAGCCCCTCAAAGCCGAAGACCTCTTCCCGATTTTTGCCGAAGAGCTCTGCCGCCAGGAGGTAAACCAGACCGACCCGTGGATAAACATACCCGAGCCCGTGCGGGATATGTACAAATATTATCGCTCCACTCCCCTCGTGCGCGCTTACGGCCTCGAGCAGGCACTCGACACCCCCGCCCACATCTATTTCAAGAACGAGAGCGTCAGCCCCGTCGGCTCCCACAAACTTAACTCCGCCCTCGCTCAGGCGTACTACTGCAAGGAGCAGGGCATTACCAACATCACCACCGAGACAGGCGCCGGCCAGTGGGGCGCAGCCCTCAGCTACGCAGCCAAGGTCTTCGGTCTTGAAGCCGCAGTCTATCAGGTCAAGATTTCCTACGAGCAAAAGCCCTACCGACGCTCTATAATGCAGACCTATGGCGCACAGGTTACCCCCTCACCCTCCATGTCCACGCGCGCAGGCAAGGATGTGCTGACCCAAGACCCCAACAACCAAGGTTCACTCGGCACCGCCATCTCCGAAGCAGTGGAGCTTGCCATGAGCACCCCCAACTGCAAGTATGTTTTGGGCTCCGTCCTCAATCATGTTGCCCTTCATCAGACAGTCATCGGCCTCGAAGCCGAGAAGCAGATGGAGATGGCAGGCGAGTACCCCGACATGGTCATAGCCTGCTTCGGCGGCGGCAGCAACTTCGGCGGCGTAGCCTTCCCCTTCATGCGTCATAACATCAAGGACGGCAAGCAAACCCGCTTCATAGCCGCAGAGCCGGCGAGCTGTCCCAAGCTCACGCGCGGCGTATTCCAGTACGACTTCGGCGATTTGTCGGGACTCACGCCCCTATTGCCCATGTACACCCTCGGCCACAACTTCATGCCGGCCAATATTCACGCCGGCGGTCTGCGCTATCACGGCGCCGGCATGATAATATCCCAGCTCCTTAAGGACGGCTACATCGAGGCTGTGGATATTGCGCAGAGCGAGTCTTTCAAGGCCGGTCTGCTGTTTGCCAAGGCCGAGGGCATCATTCCCGCCCCCGAGTCCTGCCATGCCATTGCCGCCGCCGTGCGCGAGGCGCTCGCCTGCAAACAGAGCGGCGAGGAGAAAGTCATACTGTTCAACCTCTCCGGCCACGGCCTCATCGACATGGCTGCTTACGACCAGTATCTCTCCGGCTCGTTGCAGGACTATGAGGTAACCGACGAGGAGGTAACCCGCAACATCGCCGAGTTAGAGAAAATCATCTAAGCCCCCAAGGATACCATTCCGCACCTCCCTGCACCTAACGGTGCGCAGAGGGATACATTCTTACACCTCCCGACACCGTTCAGTGTCGGGAGGTGTTGTATTATACAGATTAGTCAAACAAAAATGCAATAGTTTCTTCAAACTCCTTAATGGCTTGTGGTAATTTGGGATTATCCTTTCGCGAAATGATAGCCAAAAAGTTCATTTGCCCTTCCATTTTTCCTTCTGCCGTTTGAATGAAAAATTGTTCATGGTGTTCATAAGCGTTAAACCACCTAACGAAGAGACGGTCGCGGAAAGACTGCTTGCCATCATCGGTCTCCGTAATATAAAGCAAAACCTCGTTATAACGACTAAACAACTCTTCCACAATAACAATCAATGTTTGCCTCACTTTGATGTCGTTAGGTGAGGTTTGTCCCCAGATATTTCTAATATCAAGGATAAACGCGCCGCTACGCACAAACATATCGTTAGCTTTGATGCTGATTTCGTAGTCAACACCATAGTCAGTGTGAAAATAAAAGAGGTGAGGAAACTCATTAAGCTGCATCACCTTGTATGGAGACTTAGCGTTAATGTTTTCTAAGTTGAGAATATTCATTTACTCTGTCGTAGAGAACAAAAAACTGGCAAGCATTTTAGAATGCTCCTGCCAGTCTTTTTTGTTGGTATGCTTGCAGTCTAATTTGTGCAGCTTCGTGTTCCTCTCGCTTTTCGCGCATAAATTCTTTGAATGCAGCGCGCACTTCTTCGCGTGTTCTCTCTATCGTTTCCATACCTTTTGTTTTCCTATGATTACGAGTGCAAATATACACATTATTTTATAATGCACAAAAAATGACGACTTTATTTGTAACTCTGTTAAAATTGTATCTTATCCCCATCTCGGTATGCCTTACCCCGTCAAAGTTTGCAAAAATGTCGTGCGGACGCGTTTTTTTATCGTTCTCGCGCGCAGAAATGTCGTCAAAGTTTGAAAATTCAT
>JAFLUU010000056.1 GCA_022508585.1 Prevotellaceae bacterium
AAAAGCCCGAGACAACCGGCGGAGCCGCACAAAACAGTCCTTAGGACTGCGGAGCTGCGAGAAACAGCCCTTAGGGCTGCGCGAGATGGGGGTATTGTATAAGCGTCGCGAGCGTATTGTTCTGCGTTGAGGATAATTTACGCTCCTTATACCTTGATTATTATTAAAGGAGCGAATAACTCGAATAATTTGAGAACGATTAGGCAAAAAACAAGTCTTTTTTGCGTGAAAATTCGTATAAAAATGTTAACTTTGCGCAGAAAACATTGCCTCGCGAGGAGGTAAAGAAGTAGCAAAAAACTGAAAAATATATAGTTATGCCACTAAAAGATGGTCGCATCTCTCAGGTTATCGGTCCTGTGGTCGATGTGTATTTTGATACCGAAGGATTGAAGGCTGAAGAGGTTTTGCCTAAAATCCACGATGCTCTTGAGATTGACAGGGGCGATGCCGGCAAACTGGTGCTCGAGGTGCAGCAGCATATCGGCGAAGATACGGTGAGAACCGTTGCTATGGATTCTACCGACGGCCTGCAGCGCGGGCTTAAAGTGAAGCAGTTGGGCGCTCCTATCTCTATGCCTACGGGCGAGCAGATTAAAGGGCGTCTTCTTAATGTGATAGGTGAGCCTATCGACGGCATGAAGCAGTTCAGCCAGGAGGATATGGCGCCGATTCACCACCCTGCGCCCAAGTTTGACGAACTTAAGACCACTAAGGAGGTGCTGACTACCGGCATTAAGGTGATTGACCTTCTGGAACCCTATATCAAGGGCGGCAAGGTGGGTCTGTTCGGTGGCGCCGGCGTAGGTAAGACCGTGCTTATCATGGAGCTTATCAACAATATCGCCAAAGGTCACGACGGCTTCTCCGTTATCGCCGGTGTGGGCGAGCGTACTCGCGAGGGTAACGATATGTTGCGCGAGATGATTGAGGCCGGAGTTATCAAGTACGGCAAAAAGTTTGAAGAACTGATGGAAGAGGGTAAATGGGACCTCTCTGCCATTGACTACGACGAGCTTGCTAAGAGTCAGGCCACCCTTGTGTACGGTCAGATGAACGAACCCCCGGGTGCGCGTGCTTCGGTGGCTTTGTCGGGCTTGACTGTGGCTGAGTCGTTCCGTGATATGAGCGCCAAGACGGGCAAGGAGACTGATGTGCTCTTCTTTATCGACAATATCTTCCGTTTCACGCAGGCCGGTTCCGAGGTTTCGGCTTTGCTCGGGCGTATGCCGAGCGCAGTGGGCTACCAACCGACCTTGGCCAGCGAGATGGGTGCCATGCAGGAGCGCATTACCTCAACCAAGAACGGCTCTATCACCTCGGTGCAGGCTGTTTATGTTCCTGCCGATGACCTTACCGACCCTGCGCCGGCTACTACATTCAGCCACCTCGACGCAACGACTGTGCTTAGTCGTAAAATCACGGAGCTTGGTATCTATCCTGCGGTAGATCCGCTGGCTTCTTCGTCGCGCGCTCTTGACCCCAACATCGTCGGCAAGGAGCATTACGACTGCGCGCAGCGCGTTAAGCAGATTTTGCAGAAGTATAACGAGCTGCAGGACATCATTGCTATCCTCGGTATGGACGAACTCTCCGATGAGGATAAGCTCACTGTAAACCGTGCCCGCCGTGTGCAGCGTTTCCTGAGTCAGCCGTTCACCGTTGCCAGTCAGTTTACCGGTCTGCCGGGTGTGATGGTTAGCCTGCAGGATTGTATAAAGGGCTTCAACATGATTCTCGACGGCGAGGTGGACGATCTGCCGGAGCAGGCGTTCCTTAATGTCGGCACTATAGAGGAAGCCATAGAGAAAGGTCGTAAATTGCTCGAAGCTGCTAAGCAACAGTAACGAAATGAAGTTGATTATCGTCTCGCCGGAGAAGGTTGTGTACGACGGTATGGCTGTGAGTGTTGCCGTGCCGGGCACTAAGGGTGCTTTCGAGATTCTCGATAACCATGCGCCCATCATTTCGAGTCTGCAGGGCGGCATTATTACAGTGCGCAACGATGAGGGAGAACAGCAGTTCGCTATTCGCTCCGGTTTCATAGAGGTTGCCCGCAACGAGGCGAGCATCTGTGCAGAAATGGAGTAATAATAAAGGTACGCGCGTACATTATATATAATATAAGGCCTACAAAACAGTGGAGAGCATCACTAAATCACGCAATACCTACATCATCGGAATGATTCTGATGGTGGTGGCAGGTTACGCCCTGCTCACTTGCGGCAGCCTGCTCTTCCATATCTGCGATGTCGACTTCCCTGTGTTGCCTTTGGCGGTGTCTTCTGCCTTGTTGGTCGCCTATAATGTGCTGGCGGTGCTGATTTATATCAATCTGGTGCGCAAAATGGAGAAAGGCCTCGTGTCTTTCTACCTCGCCAGCAAGATTATCCGCCTGGTATTCGTGCTTATGCTGATTGTAGGCACTTGTCTGCTGACCGAGATCAAGGTTGCGCCCTTTGCTATCTGCTTTTTCCTGCTCTATATCGGCACCGTTGTCTACGAGAGCGTGTTTTTTGTTCAAATTGAGAAGAAAACCAATGAACTTTCTAAGTAAAAATATTTTCCGAGCCATTGCAATGTTTCTGCTGATGTTGCCTCTGTGCGCTGCCGCCAACGAAACTCAGGAGGAGGCGAAGATAGATGTGCAGGAGATTGTGATGGGGCACACCGGCGACGGCCATGATTGGCATATCACCACTGTTAACGGACACCATATCTCTATACCGCTGCCCGTAATCGTGATGGACAACGGCGGCAAGTGGCATTGCTTCTCGTCCGCGCAGTTCCACCATTCGCCCGACGGCATTTATCAAGGCTTTTACATTCCTTCGGAGGGTGAGAACAGTGGAAAAGTTTGTGAGGTCGTTAATGGCACGGAGCAGACTGTGAAATTAGATATTTCGCTGACTAAGAATGTGGTACAGCTGTGGATTATAGTATTACTGATGCTGTTTATCTTCATCGGTTGCGCCCGTTGGTACCGCCGCAAGACGGCTGACAGCGACGCCCCCAAGGGTTTCGTCGGTTTCATAGAGATGTTTGTCATGATGGTCAACGATGACATCATCAAGGCCTGCATTGGCGAGAAACACTACAAGCGTTTCTCCCCCTATCTGCTGACGGCGTTCTTCTTCATCTTCCTTAGCAATCTTATCGGCCTTATTCCTATATTCCCGGGCGGTGCAAATCTCACGGGTAACCTCGCTATTACTCTGGTGCTCGCGATGTTCACCTTCTTTGCAATCAATTTGTTCGGCAATAAAGAATATTGGCTCGATATCTTCTGGCCGAAAGTGCCCACATGGCTTAAAGTGCCGGTTCCGATGATGCCCGTGATTGAGTTGTTCGGCATTTTCACCAAGCCTTTTGCGCTTATGGTGCGTCTGTTCGCCAATATCTTTGCCGGACACGCCATTGTGCTCTCTTTGACCTGCGTTATCTTCATTTCCTGCCAGATTGGTGCAGCCATTGGCGCCGGTTTGAGTAGCGTGTCGGTGGTAATGATGATTTTCATGGACTGTCTTGAGCTTCTCGTGGCTTTTATACAGGCTTATGTCTTCACTATGCTCAGCGCGGTCTTCATTGGTTTGGCTCACCACGAGGAACACGAGGAGGAAGGCACTCCCGCTATCGGGTAGCGCAATAATAACTGGAAAGAAAACAATAAACTTAAAAAATAATAACTTAAAATCAAAAAACTATGTTGTCATTAATTATGTTGCAGGCTGCTGCCGCAAGCGTAGCGCAGATTGGTGCTGGTATTGGTGCAGGTCTTGCTGCCATCGGTGCAGGTCTTGGTATTGGTAAGATTGGTGGAAGCGCAATGGAGGCCATTGCCCGTCAGCCTGAGGCCAAGGGTGATATTCGTATGAACATGATTATCATCGCTGCCCTTGTCGAAGGTGTGGCTTTGTTCGCAGTTATCGTCTGCCTGCTCTGCTTGTTCATGTAATTCGTTGCGAAAATAAAGATTTTCAACGATTATGCCGTCGTTTCTAACACCAGATCCCGGACTACTGTTTTGGATGCTTATAGCATTCCTGGTGGTCTTCATCTTGTTGGCGAAGTTCGGATTCCCGATCATCACCGATATGGTTGAGAAGCGCAAGCAGTTCATCGACGAGTCGCTGAGTAGTGCACGCATGGCCAATGAAAAGTTGGCAAACATCAAGAATGAGTGCCAAGAGCTGCTGCAACAAGCACAACAGAGGCAGTCGCAGATTCTTAAGGAGGCTACTCAGACCAGCAATCAGATAATTGCCGAAGCTCGCGTGAAAGCACAGGAAGAAGCCGCCCGCATCGTTGAGGATGCGCGCCGCCAAATCCAGGCTGAGACCGAGAAAGCGCAACGCGACATCAGCAATCAAGTCGCTGACCTCTCCATTCAGATTGCCAGCAAGATTCTTTCGCGTGAACTGCAGAAGGAAGACGAACAGACTAAGTGGATTAACCAAATTCTTAACCAGATAACCGAAAAGAAGTAGGCTAATATGGATATTGGAATCGTATCTTCGCGCTATGCAAAGGCTTTACTGAAATTTGCCACCGCTCATAAGCAAACCGACGAGGTTTTCAAGGCTATGACGGTGCTTAAAGAGTCGTTTTGCAAAGTGCCGCGTCTTAAGACTGTGCTGGCAAATCCGGTTCTGTCCGCAGATGAAATCTATCGCCTGCTTAGTCTGGCTTCCGGCAAGAGCGAATGCAGCTGTTTGCAGGACTTTTTCCGCCTTGTCATCAAGAATCGTCGTGTCGGGCTGATGCCTTTTATTGCTAACTCCTACATTGAGGCTTATCGGGCGGAGAGAAATATGATTCTCTGCGAACTTACTGTTCCAGCCGAGCTTGATGCCGCAGTTGTGGAGCGCATAAAGGCTGTTGTGGAGGGCAAAACCCACAAACAGGTGGACTTTTCCCTGCATATCGACCCCTCGATTATCGGTGGTTTCATCATCGAGTACGATTCCCAGCGCCTTGATGCCAGCGTGGCAGGGCGTTTGCGAGAACTGCGCAAGCAAATTGCCTGACCCCTCGCCCTTTTCTTCCATATCCACCTATTTCTAATAAACAAGAATATGCCAAGTAAAATAAATCCCAGCGAAGTGTCCGACATCTTGCTCAATGAGCTCGAAGGTCTCAACACAGATATTCAGTTCGAGGAGGTTGGTAAAGTGCTAAATATCTCTGACGGAGTTGCGCGCCTTTATGGTCTTAATAATGTTACCGAAAACGAGCTCGTTGAGTTTGAAAATGGTACTAAGGCCATCGCAATGAACCTTGAGGAGGACAATGTCGGCGTTGTGCTGTTCGGTTCTTCTGAAGGCATCAAGGAAGGCGACACCGCACGCCGCACTGGTCGCATCGCTTCCATTGAAGTGAGCGAGGAGATGGTTGGTCGAGTCATCAATACCCTCGGCGAGCCTATCGACGGCGGTGCACCGATTGGCGGCGAGAAGTTTGAAATGCCCCTCGACCGTAAAGCTCCGGGTGTAATCTACCGTCAACCGGTCAACGAGCCGCTGCAAACAGGTCTTAAGGCGATCGACTCTATGATTCCCATCGGTCGTGGTCAGCGCGAGCTTATTATCGGCGACCGCCAGACGGGTAAGTCGGCCATCGCCATTGATACGATTATCAATCAGCGTGAAAACTACCTCAAAGGCGAGCCTGTTTACTGTATCTATGTTGCTATTGGTCAGAAGGCCTCTACTGTTGCCAATCTTGTCAAGACACTGAAAGAGCACGGGGCTATGGACTACACTATCGTAGTATCTGCCACGGCAGCCGAGCCCGCATCTATGCTCTACTATGCCCCCTTTGCCGGAGCGGCTATCGGCGAGTTCTTCCGCGATCGTGGTAAACACGCCCTCGTTGTTTACGACGACCTTTCCAAGCAGGCTGTTGCATATCGCGAGGTGTCTCTCGTCTTGCGCCGCCCCTCCGGTCGTGAAGCATACCCGGGCGATGTGTTCTATCTCCACAGCCGTTTGTTGGAGCGCGCCGCTAAAATTAATGCCCAGCAAGAGGTGGCAGAACAGATGAACGACCTTCCTGCCTGCATGAAGGGTAAAGTCAAGGGTGGTGGCTCGCTTACTGCTCTTCCCATCATCGAAACGCAGGCTGGCGATGTCTCTGCCTATATCCCCACCAATGTAATCTCAATTACTGATGGACAGATTTACCTCGACTCCAACCTCTTCAATCAGGGACAGCGTCCTGCTATTGATGTCGGCATCTCGGTAAGTCGTGTGGGCGGTAGTGCTCAGATTAAGAGTATGAAAAAAATTGCCGGTACCCTCAAAATTGACCAGGCTCAGTATCGTGAGTTGGAGGCGTTCTCCAAATTCTCCTCCGATATGGATCCCGTTACTGCAATGACTCTTGATCGAGGTCGCAAGAACAATGTGTTGCTCGTTCAGGCGCAGTATAGTCCTATGCCAGTCGAAGAGCAGATTGCCATTCTTTATTGCGGCACCAAAAGTTTGCTTAGCAATGTCGAGATTGACAAAGTACCGGAATTCCAAGACAACTTCTTGCGTATCTTGCGTGCATCTTACAAGGAAACCGTCCTCGATGTGCTTAAAGCAGGCAAGATTACTGACGAAGTGGAGACCGCAATTCGCAAGGTTGCTGCCGATGTTGCAGGTAAATAGACATTTGTATTACAATGCCTTCATTAAAAGAAGTAAAAATACGCATCAATTCCGTCAGCAGCACTCGCAAGATTACGAGTGCGATGAAACTCGTCGCGTCCTCTAAGTTGCGTAAGGCACAGCAGGCCATAGGTGGAATGAGACCCTACCAGCAGCGTCTTGACGCCATGATGTCGCACATCGCAGGCGAGCTTGGCGACGAAATTAATTTCTCACTTGCGCAAGTTCGGCCGGTGCAGCGCGCTGTGGTGATCTGCCTCTCTTCCAACTCCAGCCTCTGTGGAGCATTCAACTCCAACGCTATCAAGGCTACGCTCTCTGTCATAGAAACCCTGCGCGCCCAAGGAGTGAAAACGGTGGAGGTTCTGCCCATCGGTCAGAAGATTGCCGAGAAGATGAGGAAGAACGGTTTTGAATTCGATTCGGCTCACGCCAATCTCCTCGACCATCCGCAATACAACGGCATTGCAAGTATCGCAGCCAAACTTATGAAGCGATATGCGCTTGGGGAAATTGACAAAGTAGTACTTGTGTACAACCATTTCAAGAATACCGCCAGCCAAGTCATGCATACCGAGACTTTGCTGCCCGTTAGTCTTGATACCGCGAACACAACTGCAAACAAAGGTCAGAGTTTGAATTATATCATTGAGCCGTCCTATAAAGGACTTCTTGAAGCATTGCTGCCTAAGGGCATCGCACTCAAACTCTACACCGCTGTTCTTGATAGTCTCGCGGCCGAGCACTCCGCTCGCGTAATCGCTATGCAGACAGCCACCGACAATGCCGACCAGCTCCTCCACGACCTCACGCTCACCTACAACAAGACGCGTCAGGCCGCTATCACTGCCGAGCTTCTAGACATCGTTGGAGCATCGTTCCAATAAGATTTTCATTTCTTCATAACTAAGTCGCGGGCAGAAAAATTAAGTTTCTGTCCGCTTTTTTATTATGGGAACGATTACCTATTTACCTATTGACTGAAGATAATTGAGCCCTCTGTTCGTAAATTTATCGTCCTATGAACGTATACGAAAATCCCTCAAACGTAAACCAAACGATAAACCAAACGCCTTAAACAGAAAACTTAGAGCCTTGGGATGAAATTTTTGAGCCTCCGGTGAACTACTTGCAGGCTCTAAAATTCTGTCCGTAGGCACGTTACTTTTTTTTACTCGGTTGGTTCTCTAAATCTCATAGGCGGTTAGTTGATAAATGTTCGTGAGTTCTTAATTAGATACTAATAAAGGGGGCGTTGCGCCCCCTTTATTGATTATAATGTCGTTCTAAAAGTGATTAGAACCACTTAACATAGCAGAAGTCCTGACGATGGGGTAGGTCTTTGCTCGTGGGATAGATGCGATAAGCCACCTTGAAGCTGCCGGCCTTGTCAATGGTGTCGATAAGCTCGTAGATAGTGAGATTATCTTCGTGGCCAACGACGTTAAACGGCGCAACTTCGTAAACATACTCCTTACCCTCGGAGTCTACAGCCGTCATTACCATTTCAATACCGATAGACGTTTCCAAACCGGCGGTGTCTACCTTCAGACGCAAGGTGTGCTGTGTGCCACTGGTAATGACATCTGTATTTGCACCGTGATTAGCATCAAACTCCACAACCTTGATGTCGTCCCACTTAGCGGCAACGCTTTCTTTCCACTCGGCAATTGCCTTAGCTTTGGCATTGTCGTTAGCTGCAAGCTCGCGGAAACGTTTGCCAAGCTTATTGTAGAATTTATCATAGTAATCATCAAGCTGACGCTTCATAGTGTAGTGAGGCGCAATCTTGGCAATAGAGTTCTTGATGCAGTGAATCCACTGAACAGGCAGCCCCTTGCTGTTGCGTGAGTAGTAGAGAGGAATAATCTCGCGCTCCAACAGACTATAGATAGTAGAAGCGTCGAGCTTATCCTGATGCTCTTGGTTTTGGTAGGTGCGCTTCTCTGTAAGAGCCCAGCCGGCGCCTTCACGATAGCCCTCAAGCCACCAGCCGTCGAGCACGGAGAGGTTAAGCAAGCCATTCATCAGCGCTTTCTCACCGGAAGTGCCACTCGCCTCGAGCGGACGGGTAGGAGTATTCATCCAAATATCCACACCGGAGATCAGACGACGCGAAAGTTGCATGTCGTAATTCTCAAGGAAGATAATCTTGCCAAGGAATTCGGGCGACTGGCTAATATCATAGATACGCTTGATCAGACCTTGGCCGGCACCGTCGGCAGGGTGCGCCTTACCGGTATAGATGAACTGCACGGGGTGATTTTCATCGTTAACAATCTTGCGCAGACGGTCAAGGTCGGTAAAGAGCAGGTGTGCACGCTTGTAAGTCGCGAAACGACGACCAAAACCGATGAGCAGAGCATTCGGGTTAATCTTGTCAAGGAGAGATACTACCTTAGAGGGATCACCGAGGTTTTTGAGCCAAGTCTTACGGAAGCGCTCGCGGATATATTCAATGAGCTTTGTTTTCAGCTGAATGCGAGTCTTCCATATTTCTTCGTCGGAAACCTCATAAATCTTCTCCCAGATATTAGCATTACTCTGGTCATCGTAGAAATCCTCGCCAAACGTGTCTTCATAAAGCGCTTTCCACTCACGAGCAGCCCATGTCGGGAGGTGAACGCCGTTGGTAACATATCCGACGTGGTTCTCAGAGGGGAAGTAGCCCTGCCAAATATCGTTAAACATCTGCTGGCTGACAGTACCATGGAGTTTGGAAACACCATTCACCTCCTGGCAGGTCTTGCAGCAGAATGTAGACATACAGAAGCGCTCGCCCTTGTCGTCGGGGTTGGTGCGACCGAGTCCGATGAGGTCATCCCAGCTGATACCAAGCTTATCGGCGTAACTACCGAGGTACTTCATTGTCATCGCCTCGTCGAAATAGTCATGTCCGGCGGGCACGGGGGTGTGAACCGTGTACAGAGATGAGGCACGCACAAGCTCGATAGCCTGATTGAAGCTAAGACCCTTGCTTACGTAGTTAGCCAGACGATAAAGGTTGCACAAGGCAGCGTGTCCCTCGTTGCAGTGATATATATCGCGCTTGATGTTGAGCTGGTCGAGCAACTGCATACCACCAATACCGAGCAGGAACTCCTGCTTCATGCGGTTCTCCCAATCGCCGCCATATAGGGTGTGCGTAATGTTGCGATCATATTCCGAGTTAAGCGGAGTGTCGGTGTCAAGCAGGTAGAGAGTTACGCGACCCACATTAACCTTCCACACATTAGCGTAAACGGTAGCATAAGGGAAGGGAACACCGATAACAAGCTGGTGGCCGTCCTTGTCCAACACCTTCTGATAGGGCAACTGCTCGAAATCCTGCGGCTCATAGTTGGCTATCTGGCTGCCGTCCATTGCAAGCTCTTGAGTAAAGTAGCCGTAACGATAAAGCAGTCCCACGCCAACCATATCGACATTGCTGTCGGAAGCCTGCTTGAGGTAGTCGCCAGCCAGAATGCCGAGACCGCCGCTGTAAATCTTGAGGAAATGAATCATACCGTACTCCATGCAGAAATATGCCACGGAGGGACGCTTCTTGTCGGGCTTGGCCTGCATATAAGCGCTGAACTGCTCATAGACAGCGTCCATGCGGGTCATAAATTTCTTGTTCTTGGAGAGAGCAGTCAGCTCGTCGTAGCTCAAGGCGCTTAGCACCTCCGTAACATTGTGCTTCTTTTCGCTGAAGATTTTTTCGTCGATGCTGCGGAAGAGGTTCTGAGCTTCAGCATTCCATGTCCACCACAGGTTATTCGACATTTCCTCCAACTTACTCAATGCAGCAGGTATTTTAGCCTGCACATTGAGCGTTTTCCACTCGGGAGTGTTAACATTACTAACTTTTACATTCATAATATTGAACTTAGTTGTTGTGTCAATCGTTGATCTTTTCGTTTAGTTAGAAGTGGCCGTTGTTCTTTATGGCGAGCGTATACGCCTTCAAGTAATTCTTTATAAAGTCTTTCCACTGCGCCTTTTTGGAGAGCTCGAACGCCGCGTTGCCAAACTGCACGCGATCGTCCTGACTAAGCCGAGCCATACCGATAATGGAGGTGGCAATCTCGTTGACGCAATGGTCGTAGTTATAATCCTCGCGCGGAATGACCGCCACACCGTCCGACAGGAGCGGCAAGTGGCCTACCTCACTCTGCACCCACTGGCCGAAACCACTCAGATTTGTTGTGAGACACGGAATGCTGAATGCCGTGCTCTCAAGCGGCGTATACCCCCACGGCTCGTAGTAGGAGGGGTAGATGCAGTAGTCGCTGGCGGTAAGGAAGTCGTAATACGGCAAGTTGATGATGCCGTCCTCGCCGTCAAGGTAAGAGGGAATGAGCAGAATATGCACACGCTCCTCCTTGCCGAAGCGCAAACCGCTGGCAAGGATAGTCTGCACGAGGCGTTCCTCGTTGAAGTTATTCAGCTCATGCGTGATAAAGGGATAGGGCAGGGGCTCTAATGCCGAACCGTCGAGCAACTTGATAGCCGGCTTGTTGGCCAGACGCTCTATAAGCTCGGCGCGTGCCTCTTTCTTCCAGCACGGCACGGCAATCACGCCCAGAATATTCCGATCCACCTCATTGCGGTCCTGCACACGCTTCAGCGCGTTGACAAAGAGGTCGAAGCCCTTGCATATAAAGTCGTTTCTGCCGCTGGTGCTGATTATCAGCGTCTCGTCAGTCAGATTAGTGCCGGCCAGCGCGTTGTATGTGTTGAGCAACGCCTTGCGAGCGCGCTTACGCACCGTCTGCAGTTGCGAACCCCTGTAGCTGAAAGCCGGCTCGAAGCCGTTGGGCAACAAGACATCGCTCTCACGACCCAAAAACTGGCGGCACTCCTTGTCAGTCAGCTCCGACACGGTAGTCATGCAGTCCGCCTGAAGCGCGGCAGCTTTCTCAGCGCTGTGTTTGGCCTCCATATTGAGCTCTTGAGCCATTTGATCGCCATTATAACCCTCAAAATAGGCATACAGCTGCTTGCCGTTGGTCGTAATGGAGCGACCGATGCTCGTAGCGTGGGTGGTAAAGACCGTAGCCATCTTCGGCTCATGCTTCTTAACGTAGAGCAGCGAGAAAGCACTCATCCACTCGTGAGCCTGCAATACAGCTTTGAGCTCCTGCTTCTCCTGCTTGCAGAAATAATTGTACGCCTCAGCAGCCATGCGGCCAGCCTGCCAGCCAAAGAGGCTTGCGTCGTCATAATCTCCGTAGGCATGGAGCGAATCCACGCCAAAGTCATTCCACGCATCGGCGTAAATCTGATTTTTCTCCTCGCGCAGATTTGTAAAGTCCACTAACGCCACTATAGGACTGCCCGGCACGGCCCAGCGCCCGAAGCGCGTGGGAATACCCTTCTTCTTGAGCTGGCGAGCCAGCGGCGCAAGCAGCTTGCTGTCGGGCTCAAAGACAGCAGCGGCCCCGTCAGCAGCCTTGCTGCCTTTCGCAGCTTGACCGAAATCGGGGCCTATATATATAAGGTTGTCCTTGTAAATACTTTCAAGCATCTTGGCTTGTGTAGAGAGTACGGTGTAGATACCTCCCACCTTGTTACACACTTCCCAGCTTACCTGAAAAACATAGTCTGTAGGTTTAGAAATTCGTTTCATTGTCGTTTTGGAATTGAAAACCGCTGCAAAAATAGTATATGTTTTTCAAATTCTGCCAAAAATTGCGCCAAAGTTTGCGGAAAAGCATAATTTCATATCAAAAATTTGGCTATTTCGTGCATTTTCGCCATATATTTGCGCGGAATGCTAACCGCTGCTTTCAAATATTCCTGCATAACATTTTTTTTCAACTGCACCTAACGCGCCGAAAGGCGTGGTGGCGGACAGCAACTGCGAGAGCGTAGCGACAACCCCCGTCAAAATCCAATTTTTGAGTCTCCGCGCACGATTTTTGAGCCTCCGCGTTTGTTTTTTCATCGTGAAACTTTAAA